>JBIIQL010000165.1:0-7230 GCA_044342095.1 Pirellulales bacterium | reverse complement strand
GGGGGACGAGGCGGCCGTCGCCGAGGCGCGTCGCCACCGGGCCGCCGACGGGGCCGGGGGTCTTCCAGAGGCTGTCGGGATTGTCGGGGGTGACGTACGGCTCGGCGGGCGGGGCCGGGGGGGTGTGAAACTCGACGTCGGCGAGCTTCGTCTCGGCAGGGACTTCGTCAGCCGCCACCACGACCCACTCCGACTTCTCGTCCCCCTTCACGAGCCGGTAGTACTCCGGCAGTGTGGCGAGCGGGCCTGAGGCGGAATCGGTCTCGGTCACCGTCGCGGCGTTCCACCGGTAGCCGTAGGTGTGGTCGTCGAGGGCGATCGGGGTGGCAAAGGAGTTCCACGCCAAGGCTACCTTCTCCTCACGGCGGGCGTCGGGAGCATAGATCCGCCACGTCGAGCCGCCGCCGCCGGTGAAGCGGTGGCGGGCCGAGCCGGCCGGGTCGATCGTGCCGCTCACCGGATCGCCGCCGTCGAACCAGGCGGCTACGGAGTCCCACAGTGCCGTCTTGTCGTAGGCGGTGATCTGGTGAATGACGGCCGACTCGTTGTCGGCGTTGCGCGGGAAGGAGGTGGGGGCGATGCGGGCCCAGGTCTCCCCCTTGGCGTCGACCGCCTGCACGGCAGGGACGTATTGCGTCTCCATCTGCACCGCCTTGTTCGGCTCGGCGGGGCGGGCGTCGAGAAACCTGCCGGCAAGTTCGGGCTTGTCGAGCGTGGCCCGCGACCAATAGGAGGGGAGGAAGAAGGCGATCGGCCCTTTGAAGTTGGCGGCGTTGACGAACAGCGTCCACGACTGATTGCCGGTGGGGATCGGCTTGCCGGCAGTGGTGGCCTGTGGGTCGGTGAGGGGAAGGGGAAGATAGCCGTAACCAAACAGCTCGCCGCAGGTCCCCTGCGCGAGGTTGAGGCCGTCGGCGGGCCAGACAATCCGCGGGCTCAACTGCGCCACGCCATACACCCCCAGCGGCGCGTTCCAGTCGCGGCTCTTGCCGGCGCCGGGGCCGTTGGCCCACTCGTCGAACTCGAGCGTCACGCCCCCCATGATGAACTTCGGCGTCGTGGTGGCGAAGCGCGTGTCGCGCCACCACCCCAGCCCCCCTTCGATGTCGGAGTAGATGTTCTTCGGCTTCGGCTCCTCCTGTTTGGCAAACATCCAGGTGCCGAAAAGCCCGGTCTGGAAGCGGTTGCCCGGATACTCGCGCACCAGTGGCCACGCGGCGACATACATCGAGAAGCCGGCGTCGTAACGCTCGGGAACTTTTTCATGGGGAACGAGGAGATAGCCCGACATCTCCACCTCCTCGACCCCCTCGGCAGCCGAGGCCACGGGGAGAAGAGCGACCGAGAGGGCGAGGCAGAACGCGGCCGCGGCGAACCGCAGTGGAATCGGGGAGGTCATGAGCGGTGCTCCGGAGTGAAAACGGATACGGATGCGGACGCGAGGCGGCGACGCTCGTAGGCGCGGGCGAAGGGCCACCACACGGCCATGGAGAGCACGATCGAGAGAACTCCCCACACCGCCGCGCGCCAGTCGCCGCCGGTGACGAGCCAGTGGCCGATGACCGGGGGCGTCGTCCAGGGGATCCCGACGACGGGCCGGCCGATGAGCCCCCGCTCCATGAGGAGCCAGCTCGTCGTCGTGAGGAGGACGGCATTGAGGACATAGGGAACCATGAGGCGCGGATTCAAGACGATTGGCAGGCCGAAGAAGAGCGGCTCGTTGATCTGGAAGAGCTGCGCGGGGAGCGAGAGCCGCGACACCTTGCGGGCGACCGGGTCGCGCGAGTTGAGGAGCAACAGCGCCAGGCTGATCGTCGCCCCGGTGCCGCCGACGTTGACGAAGGTCGTGAAGAACCCCAGCGCCGTGGTGTGGGGGGCGGCATGACCAGAATCCCAGGCCTCGGCGTTCGTGGCGAGATAGTGGAGGAAGACGGGGGCGACGACGGTGTCGAGGGCGTTGTCGCCGTTGACGCCAAAGCTCCACAGGGCCGTGACGAGGAAGGCGTAGACAACGATCCCGGGGAGCGTGTCGAGGGCGAAGACGAGAGGCTGGAAGAGGCGGCGGAGTCCGTCGGTGAGATCGAAGCCGAGAACGAAGCGGACCAACCAGAATCCGGTCAGGAGCACCGCCAGTGGGATGAGCGCCGCGAACGACTCAGCGACGATCTGGGGCACCTCCCCCGGCATCCGGATCACCGCCCCCTTCCGCGCCATGAAGGCCTGCACCTCGACGGCGATGATGGCGACGAGGATCGCGGTGAGGATCCCCGCCGACCCGAGTGCCTCCATGCGAAGGGAGGCGGTGGCAGGGTCGAGGGAGACCAAGAGATACGACACGCCGGCGAGGACGACACTCGAGAGCCGGTCCTGGCCGCGGCGGCCGCCGAGATCGTGGGCGACGGCGAGGGCGACGAAGAGCGCGAGGAGGCCGAAGGTGGCGGTGACGGGGATCTCGAGGAGCGGTGCCCAGGGGGCGATCGCGCGTTCGAGCGCCGTCAGCGGCGGATGAGCCATGAGCATGAACAGGCCGCCGACGATCGTCAGGGGCACGACTGCCACGACGCCGGCACGGATCGCGGCCGGGATCGGGCTGTCGGCAAGCGCTGTCACGCTCTCGGCGACGCGGCGAAGCGCCGAAGAAGCGGGGGAGGTCGCGGGAGCGGTCATGGTGGGTATCGCTCCGCAGCGGCAGTTCGCGGGGCGTCGAGTCGCAGCCCCATATACGTGCAGCCATCGGCACCGCCGACGCGGCACAGCTCCGCGAAGCCGAGCTTTCTATAAAAGGCCTGGGCGCGGACGTTGACCGTGCCGACACCGAGATGGACGCCAGGGAGGCCACGGCGCCGCAGTTCGTCGAGGGCCACGGTCATCATCCGCTTCCCCAAGCCCCGCCCCTGGGCCCGTGGCAGCAGGTCGATGTGGACGTGAGCGGGGTAGTGGCCGGGAGGGCCGGGGATGAGGTGGTCGGGATGATGGTAGAGGTGGTGGATCTGTTGGGCCCTGGTCCAGGTCGCCGGGGCGCCGGTCGGCGCCGGGAAGCGGGCCAGGAGATCGGGGCGCCACTGGCGATCGTAGCCGTCATAGAACGCCGCGGAGTCGGCGGCGCCGAGGCAGTAGCCGCAGACCCCTTCGGCGTCCTCCACGACCCAGGCGAGGTCGGGAGCAAGGGCGAAGTAAGGGCCGACGAAGATCCGCGGCAGCGCGTCGGGATCGTCGCGGTAGCAAGGCGTGCCGTCGCGGCCGTCATCGCCGGTCTCGAGGCAGACGCGATATGCCGCTGGTCGGTCTTCGGGGCGAGCCGGACGGATCGTGAACGTCGCCGTGCCCGGTCGGGGCTGTGCCCAAGGCACCGGGACGATGTCCTGAAGTGCGGCGAGAAAGCCGCCGCGGAACGTCCCGGGGAGGTGATCGTGGTCGGGGAGGCTCGCGTCACCGCGCGCAGCGCGACGCTTGTTGTCGGCGTGATGGAGGAGGAGCGTGCACTCCTCGCGGAGGGGCCAGAGGCGGCGGGCAAGGGCGTGGAGGAGGGAGCGATCGGCGAGATCGGCGAGTCGATAACCGAGCGACTTCAAGCGGCGTGCGGCGTCGAGGGCCTCTTCCTCGACGCGGCCCCACGCGGCTGGGGATGCCTCCATGACACCGCGCGCCCCTGTCAGCAGCGCCTCGGCGTTGGCTCCCTGTTCGTAGGGGCCATAGAAGCAATCGGCCAGGAGCGTGAGATCGGCAAGCGACACCGGCTCCCGCGCGGGCCGATTCGGTGCGGCGTCGAGGAGCGTGAAGGCGGGGAGCCAGTCGCCAAGGGCGCTTGTAAACGCGGCCCGCGGATCCCACGGGCCTTCGCCATGGAGCCAGCTTCCGAAGGTGTGGAGGGGGACGAAGTTCAGCGGCGGTTCGTTGTTGGGATTGAGGAGGATGCCGCGGACGGCCGACTGGAGATTCCGTGGGCGGCCGGTGTAGGGGCCGGCAAAGAACCGCTGGCCGTCGTAGTCGTCGGCAAAAAAGTTGTCCCAGATGACGGGCTTGCGCCGCAGAAGCGCCGTCACGGATCGAAGCGATTCCGAGGTAACCTCGGGAGCGATGATCTCGGGGCCGGTCCAGAGGATGTCGATCGCCGGCGCGAGACGTTCTCCGAGGGTTTCGAGATAGCCGATGCCGCCGAGGCCGGCGGCGGCCATCCGATCGCAATAGGGAGTCGGGCAGAGGAGGAGCGTACCCCCCGGAACATTCGCGTTGATCCAGGCCTGGGCTTGGTTCGCGACGTGGGCCTGGGCGGCGGCAAGCGATCCAAAGCGGGCGGCGTCGGCCGGGTCGAGCGAGTCTGGGATGTCATCCAGGAGGAGGGCGAAGCGCCGGCAGCCGAGCCGGAGGAGTTCGGCGAAGCGCCCGAGAAGCGCCGCGACGTCGGCCTCCTCGGCATGGCGAAGATCGAGGCCGGGGCCAACTCCCCAGATGAAGTCGATGCGGCGCTTGCCACAGTCGGCGATCAGCGTCTCGATCCGCTCCGCTTCGTCGCCGGGGTAAGGCTCGCGCCAGGCAGCGCGGTGGTGGGGATCATCCTTGGGGCAGAAGAGATAGACGGTGAGGCCGAAGCGTGCCATCCAATCGAGGAGCTTCTGCCGCTCGGCGTCAGACCACGGCGGGCCGTAAAACCCTTCGATGACGCCGCCGGGGCAATGCGGCTCGACGGCAGTCGCAGGGGGGAGGGCCATGGCGCGGCCTGAACAGAGGGAGCGGGCGGATGGGTCGACAGCGGCAGTATGGGGCAGCCCAGGATCGCCGACAAACCGGC
Organism: Pirellulales bacterium; assembly: GCA_044342095.1. Classification (GTDB taxonomy): domain Bacteria; phylum Planctomycetota; class Planctomycetia; order Pirellulales; family UBA1268; genus QWOP01. The sequence continues at coordinate 2,441 of JBIIQL010000165.1, read as the reverse complement.
ACTGCGGGCTTGGTGTTGCCGGTCGTCTGTTCCGTTGACAGGGCCGACGCATGGGGGATAACGTCCGGACGGGGCCGGCAGCGGCGGGGATCCTTCTTCGCGACGGGGAGAGACTTTCGATGACGACGCGGCGAACGGGCAGGCTCGGGGTCGTGGCGATCTTCGTCGTACTTGCCTCGTGGGTGGGCCTTGCGGCCGCCCAGGAGCCTGGTGCGAAGCCGGCCGCGGGGGAAACGCGCACCTGGACCGACATCACCGGGAAGTTCTCGCGGGAGGCGGAGTTTCTCAAGCTCGAGGAGGGACAGGTGCACCTCCGCTTGAAGGGGGGCAAGGAAACGAAGATTCCCCTCAAGGAGCTCTCGAAGAAAGACCGCGACTGGGTGCGGAACGGGGGAGCCGCCAAGGGGGCCGCCAACGGAGCTGTCACGAAGCCGGTCGGCTCGCGCATCGTCCTCCGCAGCTACAAGGCGCTCGTCGACGACAGCGTGTTCCTCGCCGACGCCCTCAAGCAGCAGGCGCTGGCCGGTGCCGTGCCCGGATTCTTCGTCGCACTCACCGGCGGCAAGCCGCTCGACGGCTTCGATATCACCAAGCCGATCGTGATCACGATCCATGTCGACGAGAAGGGACAGCCGGCTGGGACGCTCGTGGCCGTGCCGGTGCAGGGAAAGGAGCGGTTCCAGAAGACGCTCGAAACCGTTTTCCCGGCGAAGATGACGCCGAAGGGGCGCTCCTTCGAGATCGCCATGCTGGGGAAGGGGGTGTTTGTCAAGGCCGGCGCGGGCTATTTCCTCCTTTCCGACGATGCCGATCTCGTCCGCAGCGCCGCGGCCGATCCGCCGGCGCCGGTCGTGGTCAGCGACGTGGCGGTGGAGTCGTTCAACAAAGCGGTCGCCGAGGAGGTGCGCCGGGCGGGGCTCGCCCAGGTCGATGCGATGCTCTCGATGGCGCCCCTCCCCCCGAATCTCCCCGAAGAGGCGCAGCGCGGCCGGGATGAGGCGATGAAGATGATGCGCGTGATGGTGGAGCGGCTCACGCTCGACACCGATCGATCGAGCTTCGAGGCGACGATCGATCCGACGACGAAGGTCCTCAATGTCGGCTTTACGATCCGGGCGACCAGCGGCACGCCGATGGCAGAATCGTTCGCTGCGTACGGCGCGCTCGAGCCCCGCTTCGTCGGTGCCGGGCGCGACGACGCCCACGGCTGGGTGGGGATCTCCGTGCCGACCGGGGCCGCCATGCGGGGCCTGATCGAGACCAGCCTCGGCGGTGCCGTCAACAACCTCAAGGGGACCTTGGCCAGCGCCGGTGACGTGCCCCCGGAGGTCACGGAGGCGGTTGCGGAGATCGAGCGCCAAAGCAAGAAGCTGATGGCGTCCGAGCATGTCGAGCAGGAATATGTCGTGGCCATGGAGGAGTCGGGAAAGCCGCGGATGCTGATGCGGTGGTCCACTCCCGGAATCAGCGAGTACTTCGCGGCGATCACCAAGGCTTCCACCTTCGATCCGACCATCACGACCTCGGCCGAAGGGATTCTCTCGGCGCCATTGCCGGCGGCCAGCGCCGCGGCGATGGGGCCTCTTGGGGGCCAGCCGGTGAGGATCGGCGCTGTCGGGGAATCGATGGTACTCGGCTTCGGATGCAGCGAGACCGAGCCGGTCAAGGGGATGTTGACAGCCGCATCCACCGGCTCCGCCCTTCCCCCGATTTCGGCACGCATCGATTTGGCGAAGCTCTGGCCGACGATGGCGAAAGCGAATCCTGCCACCATGTCGCTGGCCGAGGTCGTCGGTGAGGAGGGAAACCTCCGCGCCGATGTGGGCTCGCTCACCGACGGTATCGAGCTCCGCATCAATGCCGATCCCGGTGTTCTCCGGCTGCTTGGTGCCTTGGGCGCTGCTGCCGCGGAGGCCCAGGGCGCCTCCGGCTTCCCCGGTGCACCTCCCGGCTTCCCGGGGCCCGGTGGCCCCCCGGCCGGGATTCTCCCGCCATCGATCCAGGGCTTTCCGATCCCGCCGGTCACCCCCCCAGGACCGCCGCAGGCTCCGGCCCCCTGACGGACCGGTGGTGTCGAGTCGTCAACCGTGGCTGTCTCCGGCGGCCGTACCGCCAGGCCGCCCCCGGGCCCGCCGTAGGAAGGTCCCATGCCGAGCGCCGCCACCCCGCTGTTTGACCTTGCCGACGTCGGCTTCGAGCGCGACGGCCGGAGGATCATCGACGGCGTGGACTGGCGCGTGCTTTCGGGTGAGCGGTGGGCGCTGCTGGGCCCCAACGGCTCCGGGAAGTCGACGCTCCTCAAGCTCGCCATCGGTCAGCTTTGGCCTTCGACGGGGCGGATCGAACGGCTCGGGAAGGAATACCAGGATCTCCGCGACCTGTGGCGGCGGATCGGGCTGGTGGCCGAGGGAATAGCCCGGGAGATCCCCGCCGACGAGCCG
>JBIIQL010000163.1:0-7233 GCA_044342095.1 Pirellulales bacterium | reverse complement strand
TCGGCGATGACGACATCGGCCAGATGTGGCCCGGCCGAAAAGATCCGCAGAAGGGTCTCGAGCGAGCCCTGGTCGCGTTGGAAGAGCGTGGCGGTGGAGAGCGGGCTACTGACGGCAGCGAGGAGCCTGCCCAGCGCCGCCAACACCCGATCGGGATCGGAGACCGCCGGGAGGAGGTCGGTGAGCCGGGCGCAGAGGTCATCGAGGAGGTCGAACGTGATCCCCTGCTCGGCGATCCCGCGGAGCAGACGGCCGGCATCCTCCGGCTGAAGGAGGCCGCAGGTCTGTCCCCAGGCCGTGGCTGCGGCATCGTCATCGAGGAGGTGGCGGGCATCGACCGGCGGCGTGGCAGTCGGCCCCCCGGCCCGCACCGGCGGTTGTCCGCGGGGGGCGGTCATCTCACCGCTCCGGCCGCGGCGTGATCTGGTGGACCGGCCCCGGTCCATCACACCCGCCGGCCCCGCACGCACCGTCGTCCCCGATCAGCGACAGCGGGACGGCGTCAGCGAGCCCGTCGGCCACGGTGCCGGAGAGCGACCAGGCGCCGGCGGCGTCGATCACGACATCGACGAGCCTTCCCACGAGCCTCATCGGGGCATCGAAGACGACGATCCGGTCGCACGACGTGCGACCGGTGAGCTGCGCCGAGCCATCCGGTCCGGGATCGACGGCACGCTTCTCGTCGCGCGTCGAGAGCCCCTCGACGAGGACGCGTTGGCGGGTGCCGATGAAGGGGAGATTGCCGGCGAGGCTGGCCCGGGTCTGGGCCTCGAGAAGGATCTGGTGCCGCTCCTTCTTCACCCCCTCCGGCACGTCGTCCGGCTGACGTTCGAAGGCCTTCGTGCCGGGGCGCGGGCTGTACTTGAAGATGAAGCTGTTCTTGAACTTGAGCCGATCGACGAGGTCGACGGTGGTCTGGAACTCGGCGTCGGTCTCGCCGCAAAAACCGACGATGAAGTCGCTCGTCACGGACGCCCGTGGCAGTTCCTCGCTGACGCGGGCGTGCATCTCGAGATACTCGCCGATCGTGTAGCCGCGCTTCATCCGCAGGAGCACCGCATCGCTGCCGTGCTGCGCCGGGACGTGGAGATACTGGCAGACCTTGGGGAGGTCACGGACGGCGCCGATGAGTTCGGGCGTCATGTCGCGCGGGTAGTTCGTGACGAACTTGATCCGGTCGAGGCCGTCGATCCGATCGAGATCGTGGAGAAGATCGGCCAGTCTCGTCGTCTTCCCGCCGTCGTTCCACTTGTAGGAGTTGACCGTCTGGCCGATGAGGGTGATCTCGCGGCAGCCCTCGGCGACGAGCTTCGTGGCTTCGGCGAGGATCGCCGCCGGGGGACGCGCCTGCTCCGGCCCGCGGACGCGCGGCACGACGCAGAACGCGCAAAACTTGTCACACCCCGTCTGCGTCCGCACGAACGCCTGAAACGGCGTCGGTCGCATCGCCGGATCGCGGTCGGGGTCGTAGCTCTCGAAGCTGCGGGTGACGGCGTCGCGGCTGCCGGCGGTGCGGTCGAGGCTGACCTCGATCCGGGGCGGGCCACCGGCGAGGATCTCCTCCACGATCCCCGGCACGCGATGGAGCTGCCCGGGGCCGACGACGAGGTCGACCCACGGCGCCCGTGTGCGGATGAGCTCCTGATCCTTCTGCGCCATGCAGCCGAGGACGCCGACGATCAACCCCGGGCGGACCTGCTTCTCCATCCGCACCCGTCCCAGGGCCGACCAAATCTTGTCCTCGGCATGCTGGCGGACGCTGCAGGTGTTGTAGAAGACGGCGTCGGCCTCGGCCGGGCTCGTCGTCAGCTGCCATCCCTGGCGGCGGAGGGCCGCGACGACGAGCTCGCTGTCGAGCACGTTCATCTGGCAGCCGACGGTCTCGATCCAGAGTCGGCGTTGGGCGGTGGAGGTCGTCATGGCAAGATTGTAGCTCTCGGTTGAAGAAGCGGGGGAATGACTCTCCCCCATCCAGCGGGTTTATCCTCATCGCCACCCGGCCGACGGCCCAAGCTCAAGTCCGCTCCATCCGGGCCCCAGTGCCGAGAAAGCGACCGCGGAGAAACTCCGCCACCGCCATCGACCGCCGCCCCTCTGGGAGAACGCGGCGAATGACCACCGTGCCACCGTCGCCACAGGCGACCACGATCCCTGCATCGTCGGCACTGACAATCGATCCAGCCTGCGATCCGGGGGGCGCCGCGGACCCCATCACCACCTCTTCGAGAACGAGGCGTGTCGGGCCCGCGCCGGAATCGCCGCCGGAGGCGTGGAGAAAGCTCGTCGCCCGCGGCCACGGGTCGAGGCCGCGCGGCATCCGGGCGATCCGCGCCGCCGCGAGATTCCAATCGATGATCCCGTCCGCCTTCGAAAGTCGCGGCGCCTTCGTGACGAGCGCCGGATCTTGCGGCGTGCCCACGGCACCGGCCGGCCGGTGCGGCGCCGCGACCCGCGTTATGGCGTCGAGGACGAGCTCCGGGCCGAAGGCGGCCAGCCGGGCCTCGAGTTGGGAGGCGGTCTCCGTCGCGCCGATTGGCGTCGATCGGGCCACGATCACGCTGCCGCCGTCAAGTTGCGGGGTCATGTGGATGCAGCAGGCGCCGGTGACCTCGTCGCCGGCGAGGATCGCCCACTGCACCGGCGCCGCGCCGCGGTGCCGCGGGAGGAGCGAGCCATGGAGATTGATGCCGCCAAGCGACGCTACTTCGAGGACGGCAGGCGCGAGGATCTGCCCGTAGTCGCAGACGACGAAGAGATCGGGCGCGAGGGCCACGAGCTCGTCGATCGCCGCGGGATCGTTGATCCGCTGCGGTGCCGTCACCGGCACACCGGCCGCTTCCGCCGCCTCACGCATCGGATTGACCGGGGCGCGCCGTCCCGGCGCGGCCTTGTCGGGGCGGGTGACGACGGCGACGACGGAGTGGCGAGAGGCGAGGATCGCGCGGAACATCGGCACGGCGAACGGCCCGGTACCCATGACCACGATCCGCAGCCCGGCCGTCTCCTCCGGCTCGCGTGCCGGCGCCATCAGGCACGCCCCCCGGTGGGCGGGCAGCGGGCGGCCTCGAGCCGGGCGAGTTCGGCATGGATCTGCGCGTCGCTCGGCGCTTCACCGCGCGACTGCTTGCCGACGTAGACCTCGTGCATCGTGTCGAGCACGCGGCGGGCTTCGAGTGCCGCGGCATCCGGGAGGCGATCGGTGAACAGCCGCCCCTCGAGGTGGTCGAACTCGTGCTGCACGACGCGGGCGAGGAATCCGTCGAGATCGAGGCGCACCTGCTCCCCGTCGAGGGTCCAGGCGTCGAGCACCACCTTCTCCGGCCGGCGGACGTCCATCCGCAGCCCCGGCAGGCTCAGGCACCCTTCTTCTTGGAGCGCTGTTCCGCGCGGCCGGGAGAGGGTCGGGTTGATGAACACGAGCTCCTCACCGGAGTCGGGATTGGCCTCGAGATTGACGATGAACAGCCGGTACGGGAGGCCGACCTGATTGGCGGCGAGCCCGACCCCCACCGCGTCGTACATGATCTCGAACATCTGATCGATGGCGCTGCAGAGGTCGTCGTCGATCCGCACCAGCGGGCTCGCGCGCCGCAGGAGGGCCGGGTGGGGGTATTCGACGAGTTCGAGTCTGCCGATGCCGGCAGGATCGGCGGGAGCCGGCGTGCTTTCCATGGTCGCCTGTGCGGAAACTCGGGTGGGGGGTGAAGCCGAACATTCTACCGCACCCGTCCCCTTCCGATACGGAGGACGGGCCCCGAGCGGAACCGTAGACTGTCTGGCAGCCGGAGCGGCTCCGCGACCGCGATTGCCCCCGGCCGGCTCCCGCTCTCGACTCCGTTTCAGGGCCCCGCCCTCCCATGACATCGTCCCCTCAATCCCATCCTGGGGCCATCCGCGCTGCCGGGGGTACCGAGCACGTGCCGTGGGCGGAGCCGGTGGTGATCCTTGCCACCTGCGGGTGGGTGGGGCGGATCCCCCGGGCCCCGGGCACGTTCGGGGCCGCCCTCGGCATCGGGCTCTCGGCCGCGGCCGCGGCGCTCGGCTGCCCGATGGCGGTCGAGGCCGCCGTCGTGATTGTCTTGTGCGTCGTCGGCATCCCGATCTGTGGCCTCGCCGCCCGTCGGATGGGGCGTGGCAGCGACCCCGGCGCCATCATCTGGGACGAGATGGCAAGCGTCCCCCTCGGGCTCCTCCTCGTGCCGGCTGGCGAGCGGACGCCGCTTGTCCTCCTCGCTGCCTTCCTCCTCCACCGGCTCTTCGACATCTGGAAGCCCTTCCCCTGCCGGCAACTCGACGAAGGGCACGGCGGCCTCGGGATCATGGCTGATGACTGGGGCGCGGCGGCGTGGATGGCCCTCGGGCTGGCGCTCGGCCGACAGGCCGGCTGGTGGTGAGCCGATTCGTGGTGAACCGATTCTCGGAGGCGACGATCGGCATGCGGGTGCTCCTTGTCGATCACGGCTGTTGTGACCCACCCCACGGCCGGGTGTTCCGCTGCCGTGACTGGCTCCTCCCGGAGCGGATCGAAGTGCTGGCCTGCGGACCGGCCTCGGTCTCGACCCTCGAGGCCCCCACGCCCGGCCTTCACGGCATCCATCTCCGCGACATCGCCGCAGCCAACCGGAAGTTTGCCCGGGCCGTCCGCGATGGCAGCCCGCAATCCTTCCTCGACACAAGCCCCACGATCCCGGCGCCGCTCCTCGGCCTCGTCCGAGAGACGGCCCGTCAGGCGATCGCGGAGGCGGTCGATGGCTTCGATCCGGACGTGATCCTCGTCCTCCATGCCGGCATCTTCGCCGATCTGGCGGTGGAGACCGGCGTGCCGGTCGTCGTCCATGTCGGCCCGCACGATCTCGCCGCGGCGCGGCACGATGAACGGGTCCACGCGTTGGTGGTTGCGGCGCTCGCGTCGGCGGAGGTCGTGATGGCGGCCGACCCGACGACCGGGGCCGCGCTCACGACCGACTGGCTCGACGCGGCGGCCACGAACGTCGGGCCGGTGGCCGAGATCGACGATCGCTGTGGCCGTGTCCTCGCCGAGGCGGTCAGGCTTGCCGCCCGGCGGCGTGGCGGAGAAGGAGGCGGTCGACTTCCCCTTCCGTGAGAGCGGCCTCGAACGCCTCGCGGTCGCGGTAGACCGCCAGGCTCGTCAGCTGGACGACCCAGTTGTGCACCAGGGGCGTGATCGTGATCACCGCCCGACCGTGGCGACAGGCCTCCCAGATCTCGATCGCCGTCCCCATCGACGCCTCGGGGACGAACGCGATCACGAGATCGAACTCGCGGCACATCGCCACGTGCCCCTCGAACACCTCACGGGCACGCTCGAGCGAGTAGCCGACCGAATTGGCATGGCCGGCATGCGGGTCGTAGACTTCCGCTTCGGGCCAGCGCCGCTGCACGATGTCGCGCAGCTCGTCCCGATAATTCTGATCATGGACCAGCGCCGCGACATGCGAGCCCTGCATGATCCCCGCGAGGAACACTCTCATGGCAGCCTCCAAGCCCTCCCGTCCGGTCAAGTCCAAGAGCACCGCCGCCAGTGTACGGCAGCCCGCGGCGGGCGCCGTGCCGACGCCCGATCTCGCCGCGGCCCGGAAGCTCGTCCTCGATCTCCTCGCGATCCCCGGCGTCTCCGGCGACGAGAAGGCGATCGCCGAGCGGATCGTCCACCACCTCAAGGCTGCCGGCTGCCCCGCCTCCGCGATCCACTTCGACAACGCCCACACGAAGACCCCCACGAAAGGGAATGTCGGCAACCTCATCGTCAAGCTCCCCGGCACGGTGCCCGGCCCGCGACGGCTGTTCATGGCGCACATGGATACCGTCCCGGTGTGCGTCGGGGCCAAGCCGGTGGTCGCCGGGCGCTTCGTGAAGAGCGCCGACCCGACCACGGGCCTCGGCGCCGATGACCGCGCGGGGGTCGGCGTCGTGCTGACGACGGCGCTCGAGGTGCTGCGGCGTGGCCTTCCCTGCCCGCCGCTGACGTTCCTGTTCGGAATCCAGGAGGAGGTGGGCCTCTACGGGGCGAGGTATGTCTCCGCCACCGATCTCGGCAAGCCCGGGCTGGCGTTCAACTTCGATGGCGGCGCCGTCGAGAAGATCACCGTCGGTGCCACCGGCGGCTACCGGATGGACGTCGCGGTCGAGGGGATGCCGAGCCACGCCGGCGTCGCCCCGGAGAAGGGGATCTCGGCGATCGCGATCGCGAGCTTGGCCGTCGCCGACCTCGTCGAGCATGGCTGGCACGGCCTGATCGAGAAGGAAGGGAAGCGGGGAACGAGCAACGTCGGCGTCATCCATTCCGGCGCCGCGACGAACGTCGTCGCCGAATCGGCCCACCTCCGCGTCGAGGCCCGCAGCCACGATTCCGCCTTCCGAAAGAAGATCGTCAGGGCGATCGAGACGGCCTTCAAGGACGCCGCCAAGCGGGTGAAGAACGCCGCCGGCAAGTGCGGCAAGGTCGTCTGCGACGGCCATCTCGACTACGAGGCCTTCCGCCTGGGGGATGACGAGCCTTGCGTGGTGGCGGCGATCGACGCGGTGCGGGCCGAGGGGCTGAAGCCGCGGACGGAAGTCTCCAACGGTGGCCTCGACGCCAACTGGATGGCGGTCAATGGCGTGCCGACGGTGACGCTCGGCTGTGGCCAGATGGAGATCCACACGACGAAGGAGCAGCTCGATCTCGAGGCCTACGAGACGGCCTGCCGGGTGGCGCTGCGGTTGGCCGTGGGGGGGTGAGCATGGCCGCTTCCCCGGGAGGGCGGCGATGGACGATCGGCCTCCTCGCCGCCGCGACCTTTCTCGCTTTCGTGCCGGCGCTCAACGGCGACTTCGTCTACGACTCGCGGATCCAGGTTCTCACCGATCCTTTTCTCCACGAGGGAGCCAACTGGCCTGCCGTGCTCAGCGGTCGGGTCCTCGGCATGGACGTCCTCGATTTCAATCGGCCAGCGATGCTCGCGTCGCTGATGCTCGACGCCGCACTATGGGGAAAGAATCCCTTCGGCTATCACCTCACAAGCGTCCTCCTCCACGTGCTCAACGTGGTGCTCGTCTGGCTCCTCCTCGATCGGCTTCTCGCCGATCGGCGCGAGGCGCCTGGCCGCGATCCCGGGCTCCTCACGCCGGCCGTGATCGGGGCGCTCGTCTTCGGCCTCCATCCGATCGTCACCGAGACGGTCTGTGAGCCGAGCTACCGGGAGGATCTCCTCGTCGCCTCCTTCACCCTCG
>JBIIQL010000164.1:0-7233 GCA_044342095.1 Pirellulales bacterium | reverse complement strand
GTATTCCCACGGCACGAAAACATCCTCGCGCCGGGCCTTGCCGAGCACGTTGATCAACTGCTGGTCGAGCGACCTCGGGTTCGAGCCCTCGTCGCTGAACCGGACGTAGGCCGTGCCGAAGGCTACCCAGACCTTCCGGAGGCGACCGGGCTGGAACACGTCGATAGTCTGATGCCTGAACCGCCGCTCAAAGCCCTCGGCCATGGTCTTGAGCGTGGCTTCGGAGATTTCGGGCACAGCGGCCGTGCCGACCAGGTCCGGCCAGAGCCGGGCCTGCGTCTCGAGGTAGGTACGGGCAAGCCCGAGCAGGCTGGGCCGCACGGTCAAACCAAAATCATCGCCGCGGAGCCGTCCACGGCCGTGTCGATATCCAGTCGAATTGTCAGGGGAACCAAAGGAGCCATTGCCGGCGTCGCCGGCGTCGTTGTTAAAGCGAATCATCGTGAAAACCTCGGAGGCGAAGAAAATGCCTCCGGGGTGGAGCAGTCCGGCAGGGGCCGAAGCCCCCGCCTTCCTTATTAATGGCCTCGGCGGTAGAGCCCCCTGGCCGTCCTTGCCCGCACGCCGTCCCCGTCAAACCAGATCTGGTAGGGGAACGGATACGGGCAGAGACCGGCCATTTCGGCGGGTTTTCCGCTACAATGCCAAGTCGTACGGGAAGTAACGTCGGGAGTCGCCCCGACTTACGCAGCTTCTTGCTCTGCCGCCGGGATCTGCGGCCTCACCGCTCCCGGGCCTCCCCCGGCGGAAAGCCCCATGCCACCGTCGGCCGCATCCGAGCCTCTTCACGTCGCCCTCCTCGCCGACGGCGTCTATCCCTACAGGCTCGGCGGGATCCAGCGGCATACCCGGATGCTGGCGCTCCACTTCGCCAAGGCGGGCGTCCAGGTCACCCTCATCCACTCGGCTGACACTCCCGAACTGCGGGCTCGGGCCGAGGCCCTCGACGACTTCCCCGCCGAAGCGCGCTCGAAGATCAAAAGCCTCGTCATCGTGCCGCCGAAGGCCGGCCGCTACCCGGGCCACTATCTCAACGACTGCCGCGCCTATTCGCGTCTCCTCCTCGATCGCTACCGGCAGGAGAAAGTCGGCGCCGATTTTGTCTACGCTCAGGGGCTGACCGGGATCGCGTTTGGGGTCGCCAGGCGGAAGGGGGCCATCGATCTCCCCCCTGTCGGCGTCAACCAGCACGGCTACGAGATGTTTCAGCCGGTCGCCGACCTGCGATCCTGGCTCGTGCAATTCATCCTCCGCGGACAGGTCGTCGCCCTCGACCGCTCCGCCGATGTCGTTTTCACCTTCCCCGGGAAGATCCGCGAGATCGTCGAACGCCGCTGTGGTGTGCCGGCCGAACGACTCGTCGAAGTCCCCAACGCCATCGACGCGAGCTGGATCGTCGCCGATCGGCCGGCGCCGACGGCCAAGCGCCGCTTCCTCTTCATCGGCCGACACGAACGCCGCAAAGGGGTGCCGGAGCTCCTCGAAGCGATCGCCCCGCTGCGGGCCCCTGGCGTCGAGTTTCACTTCGTCGGTCCGATCCCCGAGCCGCTCCAGCTGAAGCGCGACGATGTCGTCTACCATGGCACCATCACCGACACCGCCACGCTCCAGGGGATCCTCGATTCGAGCGACGTCCTCCTCTGCCCGAGCTTCGCCGAGGGGATGCCGACGGTCGTCCTCGAAGCGATGGCCCGCGGCGTGGCCGTGATCGCCACCGATGTCGGCGCGACGGCTGAATGGGTCGATGCCGACAACGGCATTCTCCTTCCCCGGCCCGAGGTCGCGGAGCTGAGGACCGCGATCGATCGCTTCATCGCCATGCCCGCCGCCGAGCTCCACAGGCTCCAACTGGCCTCGATCGCCAAGGCGCGAACCTGCACCTGGGATCTCGTCACCGCGAAGACGATCGCCGCGATCCAGGCCCGGATCTGACCGACCGCAGGCCATGCCATCCGTGGCCCATCCGCCGAGTGCCCGTCGGCTCATCCGATCCGGCGGCGGAGGATGACGAGCGGATCGGCTTCGTCGCGGGCCCACTTCGCGCTCATCGGCTTGGCAAGGACGATCCCGGCAAGGAAGCCGGCGACGTGGGCCGAATAGGCCACGCCCCCGCCGCCGCCACCGGAATCGAACAGTCCGCTGACGACCTGGAAGAGGAACCAGACGCCCACGGCCACGTAGCCCGGAACGTCGACCATCATCCGCAACAGGATCACGCTCACGCGCCTATGCGGATGGAGGACGAGATAGGCCCCGAGCACCCCCGAGATCGCTCCCGACGCCCCGAGGCAGGGGGTGAGCGCCGCCTCGCCCGTGGCGTTAGTGGCCACGAAGGCCAGCGACGCGATGATCCCGGTGGCGAGATAGAAGAGCGTATAGCGGACATGCCCCATGCAGTCTTCGACGTTGTCGCCGAAGAGCCACAGAAACCACATGTTCCCGAGGAGGTGCATGACGCTGCCGTGCATGAAGATGCCGGTGAGGAGCGTCAGCCAGACCGGGATCGGCGTCGGGCGCAGGCCCGGCACCGACACGGAGAGCTGTTGCCCCTGAACGGCGATCTCGCGGACGCTCGGCTCGGTGACGACGTCACGGCCGGAGATGATCTCCGCCGGCACCTGGCAGTACGCGAGCGTGAAATCTTCGTTCTCCCCCATCCCCTGGAGTACGACGAACACGAACACGTTCAAGACGATCAGCGCGATCGTGACGAGCGGAAAGAGTGTCCGATCTGAGTTGTCGTCAGCGACGGGGAAAACCATCGAGGGGCTCCGGGTTGAAAGCGGCCGTCCTGATCGTCACTTCGTGAACCGGTGGATCATCCGGTGGCGGTAGGTCTGGCCGGGATCGAGACGGGTGCTCGGCCAGTCGGCATGATGGATCGAGTCGGGGTATTTCTGCGTCTCGAGGCAAAGGCCGCCATGCTTGGCGTAGACCGTGCCCCCCTTGCCGGTGAGCGTGCCGTCGAGGTAGTTGCCGGTGTAGACCTGAACGCCCGGCTGATCGGTGAGGATCTCCATCTGCCGGCCGCTGGCGGGGTCTCTGAGGATGGCCGCCGTCCGCAACACGCCGTCGGGCTTCCAGCCACGGAGCACGTAGTTGTGATCGACGCCGCCGGGGTTCGTGCCGTCGGCGCTCGCCGGGAGGCTGTCGATCGCGGCGGCGAGTGTTCCGGCCGGCTTGCGTTCGGGGCGGAAGTCGAACGGCGTTCCCTCCACCTTGGCGAACTCGCCGGTGGGGATGCCGCCATCGTCGACCGGGAGGTAGGTGTCGGCGTTGACGGTGAGCTGCTGCGGGCCGACGTGGCCCGACGCCTGCCCGGCCATGTTCCAATAGGAATGATGGACCATGTTGACGATCGTCGCGGCGTCGGTCGTAGCCGACAAATCGACGAGGAGCTCACCGGCTGGGGTGAGCGTGTAGACGACCTTCGCGGTGAGCTTGCCGGGATAGCCCTCCTCGCCGTCGGGAGAGACGGTCGTGAGCTCGAGCGACGGGGAGTTGCCGGCGAAGTGCGGGACGGCCTTCCAGAGGTGCTTGTCGAAGCCCAACTGGCCGCCGTGGAGATGATTGGCGCCGTTGTTGGTGGCGAGTGAATACGACTTGCCGTCGAGGTCGAAGGCTCCCTTGGCGATCCGGTTCGAGACCCGGCCGCAGGTGGCGCCGAAGTACGGATGCCCCTTGGCGTAGGGCTCCACCGAGTCGAAGCCAAGGACGACGTCGACCGGCGCCCCGCCAGCTTCCTTGGCCGGCACATGGAACGACGTCAGGATCGCGCCGTATTCGCTGATCGTCGCCTTCCAGCCACCGGGAACTTCGAGCGTCCAGAGATTGACGGAGCGGCCGTCAGGGAGCGTTCCGAACGGGCTGGCGACAGGCGCGTGCATGGTGGTCGACTTTCCCTGGGCTGGTTGCGGATCGGCAGACCGAGCAACTCCCCCGAGGAGCCCTCCCACGATCCCGACGGCGACGAAGACGGCGAACCTCGACATGGTATTTCTCCCAACCTGCGTTGCGGGAGACACCCGGCGCGGACGCCCCCCCGAAGCCAAGCATCGTACGGGATGGAGTGGCGTTGCGGCAGCGGGGCCCTGCCGACTCAGGCCTGGGCGGCCGACTTCGCAGTCACCCGCGGCTTCGGGGCGGGAGCACCGGCCTCGACCTCCGCCTGACGGCGGCTGATCCAGCCGTCGACGCTCCAACTCCCGCCGCCAAAGGCAATGAGGGAGACGAGGCCGCCGGCGATGGCGACGTTCTTGAGGAACTGGATCGTCTGCAACTGCCGCTGGAGCGGATCGACAAACTGCCAGAAGTCGTGGAAGAAGTAGGTGGCCGCGGCCAGGAACACCAGCAGGAAGAAGGCCCCGATCCGTGTCCAGGCACCGATCACGAGAGACAGGCCACCGAGGAGGAGAAGGCCGATGGCACCAAAGAGCGCAAAGGTGGGGTTTGGCACCCCTTCGGTCTTCATGTATTCGGCCGTGGCCCGGAACTGCGGGATCTTGTTCCCCACGGCACTGGCGATGAAGATCGCCGCCAGGCTGAGCCGCGCGACGAGCGCGAGAAATCCCTGCATCGCCGCTGCGAGTTGCTCCATACCGACACTCTCTCGCCGGGACTGCTGGCCATCCGGGGCCGCCACGGTGGCACCGGGAGTCGTCAGGGACCGATGGTGGCGGGCCGGGGCGGATGGGGCAAGAGCAGATCAGCCGGGAAAAATAGGGAAAGAAAGGCAGGAGGGGACAGCCACGATCCCCCGGCTCCCGGCCCCGGCGCCGCTCACGCCGGCTGATCGCGGGTGATGCAGTGGAGCCCACCCCGGCCCCGAACGACGACGTCGAGCGGCACCGGCTCGACGATCCGTCCCGGGAAACAGGCAGCGATGGTGTCGAGGGCACGGCGATCGGTCGGCTCGTGGAACACCGGCACGGCGACGAACCGATTGCCGACGTAGTAATTGAGATAGCTCGCCGGCAATTGCACCCCGCCGTAGGCGAAGCGCGGCGGGATGTGGATCGGGATCACCTCGAGCCTCCGCTCCTTGGCATCGACGAGGCTTTCGAGCAGGAGGAGATTCTCGGCGAGGGCCCGATGATTCGGGTCGCCCCGGTCGGGCTGGCAGGCGGCGACGACGACCCCCGGCCTGACGAACCGGGCGAGCTGATCGATGTGGCCGTCGGTGTCGTCGCCGGCCAATTCCCCCCCCGTCCAGAGGACACGATCGACACACAGATTCCGCCGCAGGATCGCTTCGAGCCGGTCCCGCGAGACGCCTGGATTCCGCGACTCGGTCTCGACACACCGGGCGTTGACGAGAAGCGTTCCCTCGCCGTCGGTCTCGATCGCCCCTCCTTCGAGGACGAGCCCCGGAGCGAAAGTCGTGCAGCCCTCCCGGGCCGCGATTGACCGGGCCACCTGCGCGTCCGCGTCCCACGGGGGATACTTGCCCCCCCAGGCATTCCACTCCCACGTCACGGCGGCCGGGGGGAGATCGGTCCCCTTCCCCGGCACGAGAAACACCGGCCCGGTGTCGCGGATCCAGGAGTCGTTGGTGGGAATGTCGACGAGCGTCACACCGGGAGCGCCGCCCACCATGGCGCTCGCCTCGTCGAGCACGCTCCCCGTGCCGATCACACGCACCGGCTCATGGCGGGCAAGTGCCCGGATGATCCGGGCGTAGGCGCGGGGAATGTCGGCGAAGGGGCCGAGGAACGTCGCCCGGCGATGGGGCCAGGCGACCCAGGTGGCGGCATGCGGTTCCCACTCCGCCGGCAATCGATAGCCGAGCGCCGCCGGATTCTTTCCATCGGCCTCGTGCCCAGGAGTGGCTGTCATGATCTACCGCCCCCAGCGGAGCGTCAGGTCGCCGTAGGCGTCGATCCGCCGGTCGCGAAAGAACGGCCACCGCGTTCGCGACCATTCGATCCGCTCGAGGTCGCACTCGACGACGACCGTCGCCGGCTCGTCATGCGAGAGCTTGAGAAGCGACTCGCCGCTCGGGGCATAGACGACGCTCGCTCCCCAGAACTTGAGCGGCCCTTCACGGCCGCAGCGATTGACGGCGACGACGAACACGCCGTTGGCGATCGCATGGCTGCGGAGCATCGTGTCCCAGGATTCGTACTGCGCGGCGTGGAGATCCTCCTCCCCGTCGAGCCAGCCGATCGCCGTGGGATAGAAGATCGCCTGAGCGCCGGCCATCGCGGTCAGCCGGGCGGCTTCGGGATACCACTGATCCCAGCAGACGAGCGGCCCGACGGCGAGCTTCGACGTCGGCACACTCATGAACCCGGTATCGCCGGGGGTGAAATAAAACTTCTCGTAGTAGTGCGGGTCGTCGGGGATGTGCATCTTCCGGTAGAGGCCGGCTTGAGCGCCATCGACATCGAAGATGACGCAGGTGTTGTGAAACAGCCCCGGCGTGCGGCGCTCGAAGACGCTCGCCACGACGACGACACCATGCGCCTTCGCGGCTGTGGCGACGCGCTCGGTGAGTGGCCCCGGCACCGCTTCCGCCTCAGCGAACTTCCCGTGCTCTTCCGCTTGGCAGGGATACTCCCCGGCGAACAGCTCTTGGAGGCACACGACGTCGGCACCGAGCCCGGCCGCCTCGGTGATCCCGGCGAGGGCCTGCTCGATGTTCGTCTCCCGATCGGCTGTGCAGGCCGACTGGACCAGCCCGATCCGGACGACGCCCGAGGCGACGGAACGGCCCGACGCGGCCGGCAACCCGCCGCGCAGGATCCCCCCCTGCCCCGCCGGCTTCCGGCTCATCCTTCGACCGCCTCGAGCTTCGCCGCCGGCACCGGGAACTGCTCGGCCAGCTCGGCAACGTCGTGGCGCGTGGTGGCGATTACCTGCTCGTTGTCAGGATCTTTCAGAACTTTGAGGATCCAGGCTGCCACCTGCTTCATCTCAGGGGTACCGAGGCCGCGGGTGGTGAGGGCCGGCGTGCCGAGGCGGATGCCGGAGGGATCCATCGGCTTCCGCTCGTCGAAGGGGATCATGTTCTTGTTGCAGGTGATGCCGCAGCGATCGAGGACCTGCTCGGCGAGCTTGCCGCCGATCCCGAGCGGCGTGACATCGACGAGCATGAGATGGTTGTCGGTGCCGCCACTCACCAAGCGGACGCCGCCGGAGGCGAGGGCCTCGGCGAGCGCCTTGGCGTTCTCCAGGACCTTTATCGCATACTGCCGGAACTCGGGCCGCAGCGCCTCGCCGAAGGCGACAGCC
>JBIIQL010000162.1:0-7251 GCA_044342095.1 Pirellulales bacterium | reverse complement strand
GATCGGTCGTTTCGTTCTTCTTGGCGAGGGCCGGATCGCGAACAGGCGAGGTCAGGTCGGCCCCATGTCGAATCAGGGCCTCGAAGCCGGCAACACTGTCTTTGGCGATCGCCCAGACGAGCAACGGAATGCCGTCTTTCCCTTTCGCGTTCACATCAGCCCCGTCGCGCACGAGAGCATCGATGGCTGCTTGGTCCCCTTCGGCGACCGCCTCTGCCAAGCGAGCCGTGGCCGCGTCCATGAAGAAGTCGGCCGGTCGCCAAGCCCTGATTCTTGCCAGCGAAGCCTGCTGCGGATCACCCCCGCAAGCGAGGCCAGATATGGCCAGAAAGACCGCAAGGAGAAGTGCTGTGATGAAGTTCGGCATCAGGGGTCGATCCAGTCATCGATCGGGACATCGTCCCAGAGCGTGGCGCTCCTCAGTGGTCTTCGACGCCCATGGCCCCGGTGCCGGTCACCGCTCGGAGGCGTCGGGGGGCCGCGGTATCTCCGTGCGATCGGGCTCCGCGATCGACGTTCGCGGCAACGCGTCGAATACCTCCGCGGCGTCCTTTCGCGAGCATCCCATGCGTGGCTCAAAGTCGGGGAACGTGAGGCCGTAAAGAACCTCTCGGAGCGCTGCCCGGCAAACAAACGCCTCGAAGGACGTCATCTCGACGGTGAGCCGCCCGTCGGTGTCACTCAAAATCTTCAACCTTGACTCTCCCGCGCGTTCAGTCCGAAGAAGTCGAGTTTCAGTGGTCCTCAGGCTGACTTCTCACCTGGGGCCGGGATGCCAAGATCCTGGCAAATCTTCTTCGCCAGATAGCCCGACACCTCGCGATGCCGGGGCACGGCCGATCGCCGGTTGAGCACCGGATTCCCCCACCACGAGTGGCTCCCGCCCTCGCGCACCAGTTCGCACCCGTGGTCCGTCAGGTGACGGATGAGGTCGCGGCGTTTCACGGCTGGATCGCCACTTCCTCGAACTGCTCGCCGGCCGCGGAACGGGCCGCTTCCCGGTTCATCTCGATCGCCTCATGAAGGGCGCTGCGGAGGTTCTCGAGCAGTTCCTCGCGCGTCTCTCCCTGGGAGTTCACCCCGGGAACCTCTTCCACCCAGCCGATCCACCACTTTCCGTCCCGACGGATCACGGCGGTGAACTGCGACGTGCTCATGAGGGTGGCTCTTCGACAGGGAAGGGGGCTCGGTCTTGTCGGAGGCATCGGCGGGACCTGCCGCTCGCCTCCAGTTCGTAGGCTACCCCCGCTCCCGCCAGGCCCTCAAGACTGGCGGCGACGGCTTTCCAGAAACCGTCCCGCCAGCCTGCGGCGACGAATCTCTCCAGCCAGACGGCAGCCTCGCGAGAGCCTGGGCACTTCTCCAGGATTCCCGCCATTTCGAGTCATTTCGAGACAGGCAAGGGGAGACTTGTCGCTGACTTGTCAAGCGAGTGGTCTCGATTTGGCTTGTGGTGGCTCGGTTTGGCTGGGTTTCTCCCGACGCTCCTGATGACGCTCGCCCCGGCGGGAACGGCTTCAGGAGCTTTTCGTCGCTGTTTTCAGGGCTGTTCCTGCCGACAGTCTCCGGAGGGGCTTCGCCGACCTTGAAAACCGGCAGACGTGAAAGCGTCTCGTGGGTTCAAATCCCACCCCATCCGTTTGAGTCGTCGCGTCGAGTCGCCGGGGTTCGTTTCTATCGGCAATTCCGGGGTTCGTCCCCTCCGGGAGCGCGTCAGCATAAGCCTTTGCGGCTCCTGACTGCTTCGCCTTTTGCTTCGCCTTGGATCGACGGTCCGCACTGGCATTGCTGAGGCCATCGTCATCGTCATCTGTCGGCACCTGCTTCGGCTTCGGAGTCTGCCCGACTAAACGGGCACCTCGAGGCCCTGAAGTCGGGATCCCAGAATGGCTGGAGGGCTGCGAGATCCTCGATTCCGGCGGGACCGACTACGCCTACAGGCTTTTCGTCGCCAAGCCCGCCTGGATGCAGGTGGTGGCCGAGCTGGCCGAGGAGAGCGACTACGACAACTTCAAGTCCGAGGTCGCCCGCCACCAGGGGAAGGCAGGAGCGGACTACGAGCACGCCCTGCACGATGTCTGGTCGGTGATGAACAGGTTGCAGAAGTAGCGGATGGGAGGGAAGGATGAGCGGCGGGGCCAAGTTCCCCATAGGAGCCGCGAATCCCGGCGGGGCGGTCGGAGCCGTGATGCAGTTGACCTGCCTGCAGATCGCTACGGAAAC
Source organism: Pirellulales bacterium (assembly GCA_044342095.1). GTDB lineage: Bacteria > Planctomycetota > Planctomycetia > Pirellulales > UBA1268 > QWOP01. The sequence goes on along the minus strand of JBIIQL010000162.1, from coordinate 5,028 downwards.
GAACCGAACCGGGCCGGGCACCTTGCGATGCCCGGCCCGGTTGTTATTCAGCAATCAAAAAACCGGCTTGATCAAGCCACCGGTGTGGCACGCCGACGCCGCTCGATCATCGCTAGCACACCAGCGACGAGGGAGAGGGCGCTGCCGCCAGCGGCAGGGTCGATCTCGGGAACGGCGGCGATTGCAAACGACAGCCGGCCGGTCAGCTCGCTGAACGAGAGCAACTGGTCACCGATCGTGCTCGTCCAGGTGCCACCGGTGCGCGAGAAGCTCGAGTTCGCGTACAGCCCCGTGCCGGATGAGACCACGGAGGAAAAGTGGCCGATCGGTGAGCCAGTGAAGGCGAAGAGATCGAACACAGTGCCATTGAGAAACTTGGTCGAGTTTCCGAAATTGAGATCGAGGTTGCCGCCGTACGTGAGTCCGCCGGAGGTGGTGATCTGGACCTGGTCGTAGTTGGTGCCAGCGACGCCAGCGTTCGCACCATTGCCGAGCACCTCCATGAGCGTGGTGCTGCTGGCTCGGAGGTCGAGGGCCGCAGCTGCCAGGACCCCCGGGCTGTTGCCGGGGGAGAGCACGCCCCCCGACTGCACGGTGACCATCGCCCCGAGCGTCCCGCTGCCGCCGAGCGTGCTGCCGTTGCCGACGGTGACGGCGGAATTCGTAAGGCTTCCGTTGACGAGAAGCGTGCCGGCTGAGATGGTCGTCGCACCGGAATACGTGTTCGACCCTGAGAGGGTGAGCGTGCCCGCCCCCTGTTTCACCACCGCGCCCGAGCCGCTCAGGACGCCTGAATGGGTAGAGGCATCGGAGCGGTTCAAGATGAGCGTGCCGTTGTTCGTCAGGGCGCCCGTGCCGCCGAGGAGTAGGCCGGTCGTGCTGCCAGTTCCAATCTGGAGCGTGCCACCAGCGTTGAGGTTGATCGTGCCAGAAGCGCCCTTGGAGAGCGTACCGTTCACGCTCGCAAGGCCGCCGTTCATGGTGAGTGTGCCGGTGCCGTTGCTGCCGACGGTGACATTGCCACTGCTGGCCCATGTGCCGCTCGACACCGTTGCGGTGCCGCTGCTGCCAGCGAACAGGCCGATAACACCGCCCCGACTGGTAACGCTGCCTCCGGTCACGTTGAGCGTGCCGGTGCCGCTGTTGCCGACGTAGAGGAGGCCGCTACTGGCCCAAGTCCCGCTCGACACCGTGGCGATGCCGACGCTACCGAGGTTGCGGCCGATCTGGCCGTTCGTATTGGAGACGTAGCCGCCGGTCACGATAAGCGTGCCCGTGCCGTTTTCGCCCACGGACAAGAGACCACCGTTGACCCAGGTGCCGCTGGAAACCGTCGCGGTGCCGTTGCTGCCCGCGTTGCGGCCGATGTAGCCGTTCGTATTGGAGACATAGCCGCCGGTCACGTTGAGCGTGCCGATGCCGCTGTTGCCCACGCTGAGAAGGTTTGACCCGCTCAGCGAGCCGGAGGTGGTCACGATGAGCGTGCCGGTGTCGCTGCGACCTAAGGCAATGGTCGTGGAAGTTACACTCGTCCCCGTACTGATCGTCGTCGTGACGCCGTTGACGGCGAGCGCCGTCTGTGCCTCGGCACTTCGTAGCGTCATGCCGAGGTTGGCGACAAGCAGCAGAGCGATCATCGCCACCGCACGGCCGCCGCGAAGCGACGACGCGTCCCCAGAGTGGGCCGCCCTGAGCCGCACCGTGCCGACCGCAGCGCACACGTTTCTCATCGATTCCGCTCCTCTCGATTGACGGACGTATGGTTTGCCGTCGCGGCACTTCTGCCGCAGCCAATCTCGCTTCCTCGCCGACACCCCCCAAAACATTTGGCTAACGAGACGGAGGGAAGGCTGTCAAGCGGCAGCCGTCCGCCCCGAGGATACGGGCTTGTCGGCCCCTCGACGTAGCCAGGACCGACCTTCTCCCTCCGGCCCGAGGTGGCGTGGCTTACCGGATCCAGAGCCAGCCTGAGATCCTGCTTGAGGTAAGCCGAAGGTCTCGGCCCTCTTGAGACAGGATACGTTTGGTAACGCTGAGACGACAGTCGCAGCTTCACGACGGTGTCCGCAGCCTTCCAACGACGCTGCCGAGGTGCCAGGCGACGGCGCCGGCGGCAAGCCCACCAACGAGCGCTGCCTGCCGCCACCACGGATACGGCTTGTTCCGCAGGCATGCCCTGAGCACGAATCGACGTTCCGCGAACGTCAGCGGCCTCGTCGTGCTGATGTGGCGGTAGAGCTGCCGGCTGCGGCCGTAGGTAAAAACCTTGAGGCAGTACCTCCACAGGCTGTCCATTTCGGCGTGCACGACACGGATGCCCCGGTGATAGGCGACGGATCGGCACCCCTCGCCATCCACCACCCGACGGACGAAGATCGCGTCGGCTCCACGCGGTCGGTCCAGGAATGGGCCGTACCGGTCGAAGATCGATCGGCGGACCGCAAGATTGTTGGTGAACCCGTAGTACAGTTGGGGAATGTGCGAAGAGAAGACGTATTCGTTCTTGCTCTCTTCGTACTCGGAGAGCATCTGGATCAAGCCCCCGTCTCCCACCGCCTCGCGGGCCCCGAGGACGAGGTGGACGTCCGCTGCGGAGAGCGCGTCAGCGATCTCGCGAAGCCATCCGGGATCGGGGAAGCAATCCGAGTCGGTGAAGACGAGCGCTTCCCCCTGTGACTCTCGGACCCCGAGGTTGCGCGCTGCGTAGGATCCTCTCTTTTGTTCGTGGAACACCCGTATCCCGCTGGTCGCGGCTAAGATCTCGGGCGATCGGTCGGTCGAACCGTTATCGACCAGAATGATCTCGTAATCCTCCTTTGGCCACTCGAGGGCCTGCAACGCCGTGATGCAAGCGTCGAGATGGTCAGCCGTATTGAACACCGGCACGATGATGGAGAAGCGTACGGGGGGCAAGGTACGAGGCCTTCGGTGCTGCCGCATGTCCGCGGCGGGCGGGGGCATGATCGCGAGTGTGCTTCAGACGCGCAGATTTCGCGTTGCCCAGCCGGGGGCCATCCGCGTCGTGGCGTCACCGATCACATAAAGTCCGTAATAGAAAACATTGACAGCCAAGGCCGCGGGAACGGCACACGCTCCGAGGCCCACGGCGCGGCGATGGCGAAGCACCCGGAACCATGCCCGAGCCTGCAGGCGAGCCGCTCGCTTGACCGATCCAAGGATCGACCCCTTTCCGATGGCTCGCTCGAAAAGAAGATTGTCACGGCCTTGGGCGAGCGCTCGCAGGGCCAGGTGTCTCAGCCCGTTTGGCGCCGGATGCGTGACCCGGGCGGAGGTGTTGACGAACAACCCACGACCGTCTGCCGAGAGTCGCCGCGCGAGGAGTCGGCAGGCGCCGCGGGAACTCCCCGGAAGAGGCTCGAACGGATACCGAGCCCTGAGTTCGCGACGGAAAGCGACATTGTTTGCAAAAAACCAATCCTGTCGAACGAGGGCGTCGCGATCGTCACGGAGCGGGAAGAACCAGCCGAGTGCAAGCGCTTTCGAAACGAGATCGGGGGTATCGAGAAAGCAATTGCCACACACCACTTCAACGCGTGGGTCATCGAAAGACGCGAGCAATTGCGAAAGCCACCCGGGCTCCGGGATGACATCACTGTCGAGGAACACCACGACATGGCCGCGGGCAGCAGCCCCCCCCAGATTCTTCTGATCGTAGTAGTGTCGGCCGAGGCCGGCGACGTAGCGAAGCTCGGCCCTGGTCGGCACGCGAGGCAGCGCGTGCTCGACGAAACTGCGAACGTCGGCTTCGGAGACGATCCCCTCGTCGAAGGTGAGGATCACCTCGAAGTCTTGCTCCCCACCGACCGAGCCGCCGGCAAAGCCCTCGATCTGCCGTCCCAACTCTCCAAGCATGGCGATGCAGCGATCGGTCGCCGCCAGCCGAATATTCTCCCACTCGATCACGATCGTGGCGAGGCAATCGGAAGTGGCAACCGAGGGCAACATGTCGGATGAAGAGGGATGCGCCAGATGATCGACCCCCGAAACGCTCCAAAGAAATGGCCACCCGGGAAGTGTTTCAGGCTGCCGCGAGCCCGTCAACAGAAAGGGGTCTGGGGGTCGTTGGGAGGAGCGCGTAGGCTGCCGTATTTGGAGTGGGATCCCAGCCTCTTTCGCCCTCGATTCAGAGCCCCACCGTCGCAAGCACGAGACCCGGCCTCTTCCATCCCGCCTGAGGGATCGTGGTTGACCGAGAGGACGGTGGGAATCACGGATTCATGCAATGGTCATCCGCCGAGCGTGTGCTGGCAATCGGCGGAACGGTCGCCGGATCGTGCGTGGCTACCCTTGGGACAGCAGGTTTTCCCGAGCGATCGGTGGGGGGGTCGCTTCCTGTCTCGGCTCTTTCCGGGTGATCAGCCGAAACGTCAGGTTGATCCGCTCCCCGACGGGCTCTTTCGTCTTCGGGACTTCGTGCTTCCAGAATTGCTGCATCGTCCCAGCCATGATGATGAGTGTTCCATGGCCCACCTGGAACTTCATCGTCTCCTTCGTCGTGTTGTGCCTGATCCGAAATGCCCGAGTCGCCCCCAGGGACAACGATCCAATCACGTTGCCCATCTCCGGCTCGTCATCAGCGTGCATCCCCATGCTGTCCTGTCCGGAGCGGTAGCGATTCAGCAGGCAGTAGTTGTACTCCCCCTGGACTGCCTCGATCTTTTGCTTGATTTCAAGAAGCGTCGGTGTCCAGGGGAGCGCCACGTTGTCCCGGCCAGAGTACCGATAGATGAGTCCGGGCTCGCCGTAGGTTGCAATCAGGCGAGGCTGCATGTGGCCAAAGATACCTGGCTTCTGTTCCCAGGCACATTCGTCCCGCAATTGGGTGAAGGCGCGATCTGCCAGGTCGGTCGGTAGGAAAGCATCCTCGGAAAGCAGGATGCCGCCGTCCGCCAGCTGGATGGTTCGCATGTTCTTCGAGTGCATAGGTGTGTCGCCGTCGGGCATCACGCGTACCCTGTGGCCCGATCCCCCAACGCCTTCCGGTACGGCCGAGACCAGCACGAACGG
>JBIIQL010000161.1:0-7257 GCA_044342095.1 Pirellulales bacterium | reverse complement strand
GGCGCCGGTCTCGTACTCGCGCCGCGACTTGTCAGGAATCCGTGCGGCCAGCGCCGCCGACTCCGTCGGCCCCCAGGGGGCATCGACGAGAAAGTGGGCCGATCCCCCCGTGATCCCCCCGAGCCGTTCGAGGAGGCCGCGGTCGAGGCGGGGCCGCTCGAGCTCCCGATCGGGAAGCCTGGCCTGGACGCGCCGCGAGACCACCTCGCCGGAGCCGTCGCCGAGATCGACGTCGATCCGCCAGCCCCCTTCCCGCGAGGCCACGAAGCCCCCCTGGAGAACGCCGGGCCGGCCGGGATCGGCGGAGAGCGGCACGGTGACCGACACGCCATCCGGGCCCGCGACGCGGCACACCGCACCGGCCAAAGCCGTGCCACCGTCGCCGTCGGCAGCGACGACCCGGACGACCACGGTGGCGCCGACGGGATATCGGTCGCGCTCCACGAGGACCCGGGCGCGGCGGGAGCCGGCGAGGAGGCGCCCCTGCGAGACATGGCGCACCAGTTGCGTCGTCAGCCGCTCGAACAGCGCGTCCTCGAGCGACCGCAGTCGCCAGGTCTCGCCGCTCCCCAGATAGAACACGCTCCCCGACCCGTAGAACTGACCCGCCATGGAGATCGGACCGCGGGCTTCGGCGGATGGGCCGACTGCGGCGCTCCCGGGGGGCGCCACGCGGGCGTAGACGGTGGCTCCCGGTTTGGCGACGGTGGCGTCGAAGCAGGAGAAGATCCCCTTGAACTCGCTCCACACCGTCTGGCTGGCGATCCGGCTCCCGGCCAGCCAGAGAAACTCGGCCTCCGTGCCGTCGCGGGTGAACTGGAGCGGCATCGGCTCCTCGAAGCCGGCCGGCTCGTCGACGAGCCCCTGCCCTGCGCGACGGAGCTCCACCGGATGGAGTCCGCGAACGACGGTCGTCTGCGGATCGGCGATCCAGGCATCCATGAACACGTTGCCGGCCACGAGCACCAGCCCCCCCGACTCCCGCGACACCCAACGCTCGAGCCTGGCCTGTGCCGCCGGATCGAGCAAGCGCCAATCGACGTCGAAGGCGACGATGCAGTCGTAGGTGGAGAGCTCCTCGGCGGTGGTGGGAAACGATTCGAGGATTCGCCGCGCGTCCTGCGACGCCCCCCGCGTCGCGGTCCCGAGGAGCACGTCGACGGCGAAGCTCTTGTCCCGTTCGAGGACGTTCCGCATGAACTGGTATTCGCGGGTCGGCCCACTCGCCATGAGGAGCACCTGCGTCACCCGATCGACGACCTCGACCTCGGCCACCTGGGAGTCGTCCCCCGGCGTCCGGTCACCGGCGGGCGGCACGATGCGCAGCACCAATTCGTGGCGGCTGGGTGCCTCGAGCCCGGGCACCTCGAAGCGGACACCGGCCAGTTCGCCGTCGGCGGCGAGGACGACCTCGGTGGCGTCGATCACGCGTCCCCCCTTCGCCGCCGCTCCGTCGTCGGCTCCTTCGGGCGCCGACCGATCGGCCAGCTCGACTTTCACGGTCTGTCCGGCGAGCCCCTGGGCCTGGAGGTAGCCCTGAACGGAGAAGCGATCCCCGGGATAGACCCGCGCCGGGGAGAGCAGGTCGGCGACGCGGACATTCGTCGGCAAGCGGTCCGAGCCGGTGCCGACGGAGAACACCGGGACCCCCGCCTTGGCGAGCTGCCCGGCCGCCGCCGCCGGATCGACGCCGGCATTGTTGCCGCCGTCGGTGAGGAGGATCACTCCCGCGAGCGTTCCCGGGGGCTCCTGATCGACGACCCTCACGAGCGCTTCACCGATGCGGGTCTCGAAACCGCGTGGCTGGAGTCGCTGCCGCCAATCGCCCTCCGACGACGTCTCCTTCGCCTCTTCCGGCGCGACAGCGCTTTCCGGAACCGGTGCAGGAGCATCCTCCGAAGTGCGGGGAAGCACGGTGAGCGACTCGGCGTCGGCGTCGAATCGCCACACCGACACCTCGTGCGTCGGTGCGAGGGCGGCGAGCACGCCTCCGCGCTCCAACACCTCGACCGCCCGTGTCGAGCGGGTCGGCGCGACGCCGGCAGCGGCGTCGGCCCCGGCGTCGAGCCCCTCCGGGAGCGTCATGCTGGCACTGGCGTCGACGACGACCGCCACCCGCGAAGGAAACACCACCTCGTGTTCGGCGATCCGCTCGAGGTCGAGGTAGGCCGCGGCGAGCGTGGCCAGCGCCCCGAGCCGCAGCCCGAGGAGCACGAGACCGACGCCCCGCGGCAACTCGGCGGCATCGCGCCGGTACATCCAAGCCACCCACGCCGTCACGGCCACGAGCGCCGCGATCAACAGCGGCATCTGCCACCACTGGGAAAAGCCCTCCACCAGCGCGCTGGAGACGCGGTGCTTGACACCATCGGTGACAGCCAGGCACGGGAGGATGGGGAAAGGTGACATGAATGAGGGGTCGGCGGCGCGATCGGATGGGAACGAGGGGGCGTGACTGAGAGCGTGAACGACGAACAGTCCCGAGGGGAGGATTCCGGATCAGGCCGCAGCACCACGCCGCGTCGCGGGGTGGTAACTCGACAACCACGCGACGAGTTGTTCGAGCAGCAGGATGCCGAGGAGGATCGCCAGGAGTGGGGTGACCAACGACACGCCGTTCTGGGTCCGGACGCCAGGATCGATCGACGCGGCATTCTCATAGGTGAACGGCACTCCCGCCAGCACCTTCTCGAGCCCTTCGCGCCCGGAGCGGGCCAGTTGCCCCTCGTCCGGATCGACGTTCACGGCGAACAGCCGTTCCCGCTCGAGCCCGTCGGTCCGTCGCCAGCGGACCGCATAGGCCCCGGGGTTCGTGGTCTCGAGCCGCGCCTCCATCCGCCCCGCAGCAGCCGGGCGGGCGGCCTGATGGACGACCGTGCCGTCAGGGGGGACGAGAAAATCGACCTCGATTCCATCCACCGACGGGTCGAGCAAGACCGACACCGGGTCGCCGACTTCGAGCGACTCCGCCCGCCTCCGGCCGCTGGCAAGATGGCTCTCGAGTTCGAGCATCACGACGACCCAGCTCGGGTTGCCTCGCGACCAGTTGTTCCACGCCGGTGACGCCGTCGTGAGCACGGCGGCCACGATCCCGGCTCCGTACGAACGCTCCACCATCAACGCGGCGCCGTTGCGGAGCGAGAGCAGCCGCCTCAGGCCCGCCTCGGGGGCCGGTTCCCAGCCCCGCTCGACGGCGGCATAACGGTCGACCCGGACGGCATCGAGGAGCGGATTCCGCTGGCCGGCGAGGACGGCCACGACCGGGTGCTCCTCGACGACGACGTCGGGACGCTGCTCGGCGGCGTCGGGGAGCAGATCGACCATGCCGGCGATGGGAACGGGAAAGATGCCGGCGCCGTCGCGATGGAGCGTCCGATTGACGACGTCGGGCTTCGTCCGCGGGCCGACGAAGAACACGACGCCGCCGCCGTCCCGGGCATAGGCCTCGAGCGCCGTCACCTCCGGGGCATCGAGTCGCTCGACGTCGAGCACCCAGACGGCATCGAACGCCTTGAGATCGAGGGTCGCAAGCGCCCGGGGGGGCTCCATCCGCGGCTGGAGTCCGGTCGGCGCGCCGGCTCCGGGGGCAAGGGCCGCGGCCAGATAGAAGGCATCCCCGGCCCTCGAAGCGGCCCCCGGGGCGGCGTCGGCCAAAGCGCCGTCGATGAGGAGGACATCGACCCGATCGACGACATCGACGACGAGCGACCGGGCGTCATCGGCGGGGAGGATGTCGGCCGGCAGGCGGGCCTCGATGACGTGGCTGCCGGACTTCTGGAAGCGCACGTCGAACCGCTGCAGGGCACTCTCGCCGGCCGGGATCTCCGGGATGCGGGCTCCGGGCCGGACGACGCCATCCTCACGGAGATCGACCGTCACGTCGCGCGCCGGGCGCGCACCATCGTTGCGAACGCTTACCTCGAGCGGCACGACGACCCCGGCGGCGGGCACCCCGCCCACCATTGCCAAGCGCTCGATCGTCAGATTGCCGGCGCTTCCCTCTCCCGCCGCTCCCTCTCCGGAGCAGTCGATGAGGCGGACCTCGGTCCCACCCGCGGCGAGCTGGCGGAGGATCGCCACGGTGTCGTCGGAGGAATCCCATTGGGCCGTGCGGAAGTCGCTCACGACCCACAGCACCTGCGTCGCCTTCGAACCGCCGCCGTCCCCGAACACGTCGGCCGCGGCAGCGAGGGCGCCGAGCGGCCCCGCGTCGGAGGCCGAAGGCTTCATCGCGGCGAGCGTATCCCGGATCCGCTGGACCCCCTCCGGGGTCACCGTCTGCCGGGCCACATCCAACCGTCCGGCGGCTCCCGCGGCGCCCGGGGGGGGCACCGTGTCCGCGGCGGCCGGGGCGATCGAGTCGCGAGGCGGGGTGAGCCGCGAAAAACGTCCGACCGCGATCTCCTGACGACCGCGGGTCGTGGCGAGTTCACCGCAGATCCTTCCCACGACGGCGAGCCCGCGATCGAAGGCCGTCGCCGCTTCCCCTCCCCCGGCACCACTCCGCTCCCCCATCGAGTAGCTGTCGTCGAGGAGGACGACGTGCGCGGATCGCCCGCCGCCGAGGAGTTGGCCAAGGGCGTTCGTCCAGCGCGGTTGCGCCATGGCGAGGACGATCCCCAGGATCGCGGCCACGCGGAGGGCAAGGAGGAGCAACTGCTTGAGGAGCACCCGCGTGCGGTATTTCTTTTGGCTGGCGAGGAGGAACTCCATCGCCGCCCACGGCACGCGACGGTGGCGAAGGAGATTGATGAGGTGAATGACGATCGGCGCCGCCACCAAGGGCAGGCCCCACCACAACAACGGAAGGAAGTCGAACGTCGGCACACCGGGCTCCACGGACGGAAACGGTCACACCGCCATGCTGGCGCGGCGGGAGAGAAACTTCACCAGCGCCGCGTCGACCGGCTCGCCGGTGCGGATGAGGGAGTAGTCACACGCCGCCGACGCGGCGCGCCGGCGGGCCTCGGCGAGAAACTCACCAACCGCGGCGAGATACCCCTCGCGGAGGGCGCGGGGATTGCAAGCGAGATGGTCCGGGATCTCCAAGCCCTCGAACTTCGTCGGCCCCTCGAAGGGGAAGTCGAGTTCGTCGTCGTCCATGACATGGAGGAGCACGATGTCGTGCCCGCGCTTGCGGAGGAGCTGAAGCCCCTGGAAAACCCCCTCCCGATCTCCGAGCAGATCGGAGATGACGACCACGAGACCGCGACGCGGCAGTGTCTCGGCGAGACCACGGAGCACCGGAAGGAACGCCGTCGGCCGCCCTCCGCGCGGCGCCTCGAGCACCTCGACGACACTCGCCAGTTGCGATCGCTTCGTCCGCGCCGGCACGCTGGCGCGGACCTTGTCGTCGAACACCGCGCAGCCGGCGGCATCGCCGTGCGACAGGGCGAGCCAGGCGAGGCTCGCGGCGAGGGTGGCGGCATAGTCGTATTTGGAGAGCGCTCCGGAGCGGTAATCCATGCTCGCCGAGCCGTCGACGAGGAGCGCGAGACGGAGGTTCGTCTCCTCTTCGAACTCCTTGACATAGAGGCGGTCCTGACGCCCCCAGACCTTCCAATCGACACGGCGCAGGTCATCCCCGCGCACGTATTCACGGTGCTGGAGAAACTCCACCGACTGCCCCTTGTAGGGGCTCTTGTGGAGGCCGGCGAGAACACCCTCGACCACCGCCCGGGCGCGGAGTTCCAGCCGCGCGATCCGGGCGATCGCCTCAGGATGCAAAAATCGTCTGGAAGCGTGGGTCACGCGTCAGCTCATCCTCTCTGACCGGGGTGTTCTCGATGATCCGACGGATGATCGCATCGGGGGTCACGCCGTCGCTCTCGGCGGCGAACCCGACGACGATCCGATGGCGGAGCACCGGGGCCACGAGGGCCTGGATGTCCTCGACCGTGACATGGCTGCGCCCTTGGAGCAGCGCCCGCGCCTTCGCGCCGATGATGAGGAACTGCACCGCACGCGGCCCAGCTCCCCACGAGAGCTGATCGGAAACGAACTCGGGCACCCCCTTCTCGCCCGCCCGCGTCTGCCGCACCAGCGCCAGGGCATAGCGGACGAGATGATCGCTCACCGGCACCTCGCGCACGCTCCGCTGGAGGGTGAGGATGTCCTCGGCGGAGAGCACAGGACGAGGCTCCTCGACCGGCGTGCCGGTCGTGCGCCGGGCGATCTCGAACTCCTCCTCGAAGGTCGGATAGCGGACGAAGACCTTGAACATGAACCGATCCTGCTGCGCCTCGGGGAGCGGATAGGTTCCCTCCTGCTCGATCGGATTTTGCGTGGCGAGCACGAAGAACGGGTCGACGAGGCGGTGTCGGACACGGCCGACGCTCACCTGCCGCTCCTGCATCGCCTCGAGGAGCGCCGCCTGGGTCTTCGGGGGCGTGCGGTTGATCTCGTCGGCGAGGACGACGTTGGCAAACAGCGGCCCCTCGAGGAACCGCACCTGGCGGCTCCCGGTGGTCTTGTCCTCCTCGAGGACGTCGGTGCCGATGATGTCGGCCGGCATCAGGTCGGGGGTGAACTGCACCCGGCTGAAGGAGAGGTCGAGGCTCTTCGCGAGCGTACTCACCAGGAGCGTCTTGGCGAGGCCGGGCACTCCCTCGAGGAGACAGTGGCCGCGGCTGAAGAGCGAGATGAGAAGCTCCTCGACGACCTGGTGCTGGCCGACGATCACCCGCGAGAGTTGGGCGACGATCCGGTCGTGGGCTTCATGGAGCCGCTCGACGGCGGTGGTGCCGGGGAGTCGCTCCACGCCCTGGGCCCCGGAGGCAGAGGAGCCAGGACCAGCAGAGGAATGGTCGGACGGGGGCATGGAAGACTCCGGGGTGGCAACGGCGGACGGAGACGCTGTGGGAAAGGACGGGGGACGGCCCCCGGCCCGGCCGGGAGCATACGCAGAAAGCCGGGGGAACGTTCAACCCGCTCCCGTCAACGTTGGTAGATCGGCAACGTTCCTTTGTCCAGTTGGAGGATCGTGAGATTCGTGGCGGTGGTGTAAACCGGGCCGATGTAGCCCTGGGGCCAGTGGAGGCCTTCGCGGTCCTCGGTCGCCTCGGCGACGAGCCGTTTGTCGATCTGGTCCCGGTACGTCGTCCACTTCTTCCCCCCTTCGCGGTACATCACCTGCGCGTAGTAGAAGTGGGCGTAATGCCAGTGGCCGAAACCGTTGTTGGCGATGTTTCCCAAGTGCCGCTCGGCGTAATCGAGCATCCGCGGGACATGGGTGTCGTCGTACTCACCGGCGTTGAA
>JBIIQL010000160.1:0-7273 GCA_044342095.1 Pirellulales bacterium | reverse complement strand
CACGCCGTCGTCTCCCCAACCATGCTCGTCGTCGCCGATGAGCCGGCGGGCGGGATCGGCGGAGAGCGTCGTCTTGCCGGTGCCGGAGAGGCCGAAGAACAGGGAGACATCCCCGCTCCGTCCCTCGTTGGCCGAACAATGCATCGAGAGGACGCCCCGACCCGGCAGCAGCCAGTGCATGAGGGTGAACACCCCCTTCTTCATCTCGCCGGCATACTCGCTTCCGAGGATCACCTGCTCGCGCCGTTCGAGGGAGAGATCGATGCTCGTCCGGCTGGCGATCTGGGTGGTGAGGACGTTGGCGGGAAACTGGCCGGCGTTGTAGATGACGTAGTCGGGGCGGCCGAACCGCTCCAATTCCGCCGCCGTCGGCCTGATGAGCATGTTGCGCATGTAGAGCGCGTGGTAGGCGCGGGCACAGAGCACGCGGACCTTCACGCGACAGGAGGGATCCCAGCCGGCGAAGCCGTCGCAGACATAGACCCGATCGCGGGTGTTGAGGTAATCGACGGCCCGCTGGCGGTTGAGGAGGAACGTGTGGTCGTCGATCGGGTGATTGACCGATCCCCACCACACGTCCCGCTCCGAAGCGGGATCACGGACGACATGTTTGTCCTTGGGGCTCCGCCCTGTCTTCGCCCCGGATCGGATGGCGATCGCCCCGCTGGAAACGATCCCGGCGCCCTCCCGTGTCACGGCCTCCTCGTAGAGGAACGCCGGCGGGGCGTTGCGGATCGCCAGCGGGGTGAGGATGTCGTGCTCGGAGAGGTCGATCGGGGTCGTCATGATTCACCGCGGCGGGGGTGTCGAAGGAGGGGGGAAGGCGGTGGGCACTTGGCCGAGATGGACCGCCCGGGGGGACGGGACGACGGCGGGTTCAGCCGGCGCACGACGGGCCAGGAGCGTCGCAGCGATGCTCCAGGAGGCGAGGAGCACGAACACTGCCCCGACCCCGGCAAACAGCCCCCCCCAGGGGCTTGCGCGCACTCGGAGCCGGCGTGACGCCTGCCGGACGCGGCGGCTGAACTCGCTCCAGCCCTCATGGGCCGAACGCCGGCCGACCCCGATCAGGCTCACCGTGCGGAGGCTGCCGTCGCCGTCGAGGTGGACCTGTAGTCCACGGGTCGGGAGCGCCACCGTCTCTCCGGCCCAGCGGGCCTGCGGGTCGAGATCGGCTGCCACCTCTGCCACGAGCGGCCTGAGTTGCTCGAGGCTGATGTTGTAGACGATCAGCCTGGGACGCGAGACGAGCACGCACAGCGCGACCACCAGGCAGAAGCCGAGGATCAGCATCGGCCAGCTCCACGCCGATCCGCCGGCAGCCGGACGCAGCAGTGCGATGGGGCCGACGGTCACGAGGCCGACGAGGCTCGCCCCGAGAAGGATGCCGTCCCACACCCCCGCGATGGCGAGCGGACGACGGCGGAGGTGAACCCATCCCAGCGCGAGGAGATAGACCCCGAGCGGCAGGAATGCAGCCCCGAGAGGCAAGGCATCAAACAGGCTGTTCATCGTGTTGCCCCCGCTCGGCTCTCAGGCGCCTCGGACCGCCATCCATCCGAGAAACAGCAACCAGGCCGACTCGACGACGGCCGCCACCGCGAGGCCGACGGCGCCCCCGGACCGCTTCCCTGCCACCTCAGGCCCACCGACCGAGACCACCGACGGGATCGGATCGAACGGATCGGCAGCCACATCAGGGCTCCAAAAGAGGCATCGAGAGGGCCAACTCACCGGATGGCGACAGGCACGGACGCACAGGGGAGACGCCTCGCCGCGGCCGTGCCGAGCGAGCTAGGAATTGTCGGGAACGCTGAAGGAAAGGTCGCGGGTAAACGCCTCCTCGAAGTCGTAGACGTCGTGGAAGTCCTCGCGTTTGTCCTTGCGAGTCTTCCTCATCTGCCCGATGTCGATCATGTTGAAAACGATCTCGCCGAGGTCGCGGGTGCTGTGAATACCCCATGTCCCCAGCACCGTCCGGGCCATGAACCCATACTGCTGCAGCGCGTAGCGCCGCGCCGCCTCGCACAGCTGCTGCCCCGTCAGATGTCGTTCAGCGGGCCGCCTCCGCGACTTGCCCGCCCGCGGACGCCCCGACGGCGGGGATTCCGGGGGCCGCGGCTCGAGATCCTCCTCGGGAGGCTCCTCGCCGAGGTTGAGCGTCTCTTGGGCGTAGGACAACGCCTCGAGGACGAACATGTAGGCATCGAGTTTGTAACGACGGTCGCGCTGGAGGAGTTGCCCGAGCGGGTGGGATGGGTCGATCAACGACATGGAGTCCTCGAAGACGGCTCTGGCCCGGCCATCCGGGCGATCTCGACCGTGCCCCGTGGGCCGCCCGTCACATCCGCCCCGGCAGGGGGCGGCCGGAGCCCGGCCGGGCGAGAGACTTGCCCCCGCGGCCGGTGGCCGGACGCCACGGGCAGGTCTCACCAGCACGTCGCCGGAGTATACCGGGAAGGAGTCCGACGGCGAGGGAGCGGCCCCCGACCGGTCGAGTCAGCGCGGCCGCGGCGGGGCGGCAGGCAGGGACGTCTGCTGGGCCGGAGCCGCAGCACCTCCATCCTCGAGGATGAACGTGTACCCCAACGGAGTGACCGGCTTCGAGAAATCCCGGATCAAATCGAGCCCCTTGTCGATGAGGCTCGTGTTTTGGATGAATTGGTAGACATCCTGATCCTGACCGCCTGGCTTGTAGATGCGGATCGCGAAGGGGATGAGGTCACGGGCCCCGAGAATCAATTCGACCTTCGAGAAGTTCGCAGCGTCGGCCTGCGTCCGCGGCAGGGCTTCGAGCCAGACCTGATCGGTCACGCCGGCCGGCGTGGGAAGGATGCGCATCACGTAACGCTTCTTGAGCGTGTCGGCTTTGGCTCCGAATACGAACGGCAGCGGACCGTCGCTGATCGCCTTGCCACGCATCTCCGGGGGCAGCTTCGTCTCCCGCAGTTGCCGGTCGCCGTGCCGGAACTCGTAGATGCTCGTCCCGTTGCACACCCAGTGCTCTCCCGAATCGCCCGGGCGCTGTTCGTAGCGCGACGTTTGGGCGTTCCACTGCTTCGATTCCTTGACGCGGAACAGCCCCTTGTCGGGCATCGCGTACTTGATCTCGCCAGTGCTCTCCGCGAACGCGAGGCGATCACCGCTGGGCCCGACCGGGCCGAAGGCGTTGTATTCCCACTTGTAGAAATCGCACGACCAAGTCTTCACCGCGGCGTTCCGCGCTTCCCAGGCCGTGAGGAGCCGCTCGAGCGCCGCCGCGGCTTCCGGGGAAAGCTGAGGGACGGTCGGCTGCGGAGGACGCTGTTGGGGTGCCGCGCCCTGCGCCGGCGGACGTCCAGGGCCTTGAGCTGCTTGAGGAGCTTGAGCCACTCGGGGCTGCTGCGCCGCGGCCGCGACGGGCTGCTGGGCCGGCCGCCCGGCAACGGGAGGAGCCTGAGCGGCGCTCGGCGGGCGTGCCCCGGCCGGGGCCTGAGCATGGACAGGAGTGACCGGGTGGAGCCCCAGAAGGGCGGCCGTCACGGCCAAGGCACTGACCCACAGGAACCGACGGCGGGATTGTGACACTGCGCTGACTCCGGAGATTGGACCGGACTCTAGCAACCTCCCGAAGACGCAGCGAGGCCGTTTTTTTCGCCGCTTGGCCGAGGTTTTCAGCCCCGCGGCGCCGCCGTCGCCGGATCGTGCCACCGCGGGCGTCAGGGGCGGGTCGGCTCCTCGAGATACGTGTAGCCCCCCAACCCCTCCTCGTAGAAGCGGAGGAATCGACCGGCCTGCTGGTCACAGATCCGTCCTTCCCGCACCGCCTGCTCGATCGCGTCACGGAGCCGCTGCACGAGGTGCTCGGGGTCGAACTCGACATAGTCGAGCACCTCCCGAACGGTGTCTCCCTTGATGACCGCATCGAGGACGACTTCCCCCCTGGCATCGGTACTGACATGGACGGCGTTGGTGTCGCCGAACAGGTTGTGGAGATCGCCGAGAATCTCCTGGTAGGCACCGATGAGGAAGGCCCCGAGGTAGTAGGGCTCGTTTTGCCAGGCATGGAGCGGGAGGGTGCGCTTCACGTCACGGCGATCGATGAACTGGTCGATCTTCCCGTCGGAATCGCAGGTAACGTCGCCGAGAACGGCCTCCCGGGTCGGTCGCTCGTTGAGGCGGTGGATCGGCATCACGGGGAAGAGCTGCTTGATCGCCCAGCTGTCCGGGATCGACTGGAAGAGGGAGAAATTGCAGAAGTAGGTATCGGAGAGCGCCGCCGTCAGTCCCTCGAGCTCCTCGGGAACGAAGTCGAGTTGCTTCGAGAGCTTGCTGATCCTCCGGCAGATCGACCAGTAGAGATTCTCGATCGACGACCGCTGGTCGAGCGGGAGGTAACCGCTGGCGAACAGGCTCATCGCCGTGTCGAGGGCCTGCTGGGCGTCGTGATAACTCTCGAGGAGGTTGCGGATGTTGAGATTTTGGTAAGTCTCCATGAGGTCATGGAGCGGCTGCTCGGCCTCGGGCGCCGGCTCGGTCACCTCGCCGTTCCCGCCATGCTCCGAGATCCCCAGCACACCGAAGATGAGCATGCTGTGGTAGGCCACCACGGCGCGTCCACTCTCGGAGATGATCGTCGGGTGGGGCACGCCCGCCTCGTCACACGCGTTTTGGACGTGATAGACGACGTCGTTGGCGTATTCCTGAAGGCTGTAGTTGACGCTCGACTCGAAGTTCGTCTGGGAACCGTCGTAATCGACGCCCAGACCGCCGCCGACGTCGAGGAACCGCAACCCGGCGCCTCGCTTCACCAGTTCCGTGTACATCCGCGACGCCTCGGTGAGCGCCGCCTTGATGTGGCGGATGTTCGTGATCTGGCTTCCCTGGTGAAAGTGGAGAAGCTGGAGGCAGTCCTGCATGTCGCGGGCGGCGAGCACGTCGAGCCCGCGGAGGAGCTCACTGGCCGTCAGCCCGAACTTGCTGCGAAAGCCACCCGATGCCTGCCAACGACCGCTCCCACGGGCAGCGAGCTTGACTCGCATCCCGATCCGCGGGCGGACGCCGAGCTTCTCGGCATATTCGAGGATCAGTTGCAACTCGGAGAACCGCTCCACGACCGGCATGATGTTGCGGCCGATCTTCTGCGCGAGCATCGCCGTCTCGATGAATTCCGGATCCTTGAATCCGTTGCAGATGATCGGCGTGTCGTTGTCAGCCAGCGCGATGACGGCGAGAAGCTCGGGCTTGCTGCCCGCCTCGAGGCCGAAGCGGTAAGGCCGGCCGAACTGCAACACCTCCTCGACGACCTGCCGCTGCTGGTTCACCTTCACCGGATAGACGCAGCAGTAGTCGCCGCGGTATCCAGCCTCCTTCATCGACGTGGAGAACGCCCCGTGGATCTCCCCGAGACGGTGCTGGAGGATCTCGGCGAAGCGGAGGAGGATGGGGAGGTCTATCCCGCGCACCTGGAGACGGTCGACGAGCGACTTCAGGTCGATGCTCTTCGTCGGATCCTTGTCGGGATGGACAAGAAGATGGCCGTTGGGCCCGACCGAGAAGTACCCGTTGCCCCACCGCGACACCTCGTAGAGGTCCGCGGCATCGGCGGTCGTCCACTGTTCGACATCAAGATCCACGGCCATCGAGGGACTCCGCGGGCGGGCTCGTGCAGGAAGCGAAGGGTGGGGCCGTCCGGGCTCCGGCACGCCGGGCCATTCGGCGACAAAACTTCTTGGAGTGTATCGTCGTCGCGGCGGGGGACCATGCCAATCCCGACAGCGAGCGGGGCGATCGAGGCCCCGAGCGGGATCAGTTGCCCCCCCGCATCCATCCCCTTCCCGAGAAGATCACCGCCATCGCCACGCCACGAACGGCGAGGTCGATGGCCATCGCGTACCAGGCCCCGGCCGCTCCCAATCCCCAAGCGGCGATCGTCGCGCCCCCCGGGAGGGGCACTTCGGGCCAAGCCAGCAGCATCGCCAGCGGGAGGCGGACGACGATCAGCCCGAGGAAGTTCACGACCAGCGGCGGTCGGGTCGCCCCGGCGCCACGAAGGCCCCCGGAAAAGACCATCAGCATCGCCAGGGGGGGCTGGGCGAAGGCGACGATCCGCACGAGTCGGGCCGTCAACGCCGCCACCTCCGTTTGCCGCCCCTCGCCCCCCACGAACCATCCGGCCAGCGGATCGGCGGCGACGAGAAACAGCATCCCCATCGCCGACATCAATCCGACACACCCGGCGGCAGCCAGCCACACGCTCTGCCGGGCGCGGCGCTCGTCCCTGGCCCCCAGGAACTGCCCGGAGAGCGTCGCCGCAGCCAGCCCGAAGGCACTCCCCGGCAGGAAGGCGAGCGATTCGATGGTGATGGCGACGGCGTGGGCAGCGGCGTCGACGTCTCCGAGCCGGTTGACGACCGACAGAAACCACAGATGACAGACGCCGTTTCCGATGGCATCCATCCCCGCCGGCAGCCCCACCGAGAAGACCCGTCTGAGCCAGTGGCGGTCGGGGATGAGATCTCCGGGGGAGGGGCGGAGCCGCCGGTCACGACGCGCAAGGAGCCACAGCGTGCAAAACGCCCCGCAGCCGTAACCGATGAGCGTGCCCCACGCCAACCCACGCCAACCGAGGCGGGGAAGCCCGCCCAATCCGGCGGCCAACGCGAAACTGGCACCGGCATTGACGAGGTTCACGACCGTCATCGACATCAATCCCGCCACCATGTCGCCCGAGCCACGGAGGATCGCCACGCCGACGGCGATGATCATCATGGCGGGAAGTGCCGGGATGACGATCGCCAGGTATTCCATCGCCAGAGCGGTGCTCTCGGCAGGAAGACCGAGCAGCGTCACGAGCCTCCGGCCCCCCAGGGCGGCCGCCACCCCCATGATGCCCACGAGCACCCCCCCGACGACGAACGCCTGCCCGGCAGCCCGACGTGCCCCGACGAGGTCTCCCCCCCCGACGCACCGGGCGACCAGGGCCGTCGCCGCCACTGCAGGCACCGCGAACAGCCCGGGGAGAAACCCCAGCGCGTAGCCGACCAGCCCGACCGCCGCCAGAAAGGCAGGGCCGTCGAGGAGGTTTCCCGCCAGCCATTTGTCGGTGAATCCGACCGAGATCGCGAGCACCTGCTCAACGAGCGCCGGCAGCACGAGGAGGAGCACCGGGCGCAGCGTCCCCGGGAGCGACGTGACGCCCCCGGCCCGCGGTTGCGTGGCAGGAAGAGCGCGGTCCGCCGACGGACCGATTGCGCGCCCGCCGACGTCGGCCTTCACGATCTCAGCGGAGGGA
>JBIIQL010000159.1:0-7299 GCA_044342095.1 Pirellulales bacterium | reverse complement strand
GGCGTCGTTCCTGTAGCCGCCACCCACCCCCTCGACACCCGATCGGCCGGGGATGTCGCGGCCCCGAACGCCGGCGGTGGCCATGTCGTCCGTGCCGGAGACACGTGGTGGTCGGTGGCGGAGTCGACCTACGGCGATGGCAGGCTTTACAAGGCGCTCTTCGCCTGGAACCGGACGCTCGACCCGCGGGTCAGCCTCGCCCCGGGCACCCGTCTCGAAGTGCCACGTGAGGAGCAACTCCGCGCCGCCTGGGGCCGGCTCGTGCCGACGTCGGCCCCGTGACGCGACGGTCGATCGAAGCCCTGGCCTTGATCGGCCCGCTGGCAAGACGATCAGGTTGACCAGCCCTCGAAAGCGATCTCAGGCAGGCCTCGCCTCGACGGCGATCC
This sequence comes from Pirellulales bacterium, assembly GCA_044342095.1. Lineage (GTDB taxonomy): Bacteria > Planctomycetota > Planctomycetia > Pirellulales > UBA1268 > QWOP01. The sequence continues at coordinate 6,910 of JBIIQL010000159.1, read as the reverse complement.
GGACAGGATGCGCCGGGCGAAGCGTCAGGCCGCCGATCGCCCGCGGGGACCGCGCCCCGATCGGCGCAAGCTGTGCGCGGCGCGTCACGGCCACGAGGAAGGCCGCACCGATGCCCCGGGCCAGCCCCTCGCCGAGGCAACTTCGCGCCCCGGCTCCGAACGGGAAATAGCTGAACGGATCGACGGACCGGTCGGGCAGAAAGCGGTCGGGATCGAAGGTCTCTGGCTGGGCGAACGCGACGCAACGACGATGGGACACGTAGGGGGAGAGATAGATCTTGCACCCGATGGGAACGAGGACGCCGCTCGGAAGACAGTCGGATTCCCGCGCGATCCTCACCACGAGCCACGTGGGGGGAGCGAGTCGCAGCGATTCCGAGAGCACGCGTTCCGCCACCGACCGCTCCGAGCACGGCGACTGCCACTCGGGATGCCGCGCGAGCATGTCGAGCGTCCAGGCGAGCATCATCACGGTCGTCTCGTAGGCTGCCAGAAGCAACGACACGACTTGGTCGCGGCGCCATGCTTGGGGAACAACCGGTGCCGACGAGGCGAGGCCGCGAAGGGGGGCGTCCGGGTCGGCCGTGTTGTCGAGCGCCCCGTCGACCAGCGATGCGAGTCCGGCATCGATCGGCCGTCCCTTCCACCGCCTGAGGAAGGGAAGGCCCTGTCTGGCCACCGTCACCTCGACCTCGCGCCGGCGCTTTTCGAGCGCCCGGGGCCAGCGATCGTCATGGGCGGCGATGTCAGCACCGAGGAGCGTCTCCACGACACACGCGGCACCCCACGGCGCGATATCGGCCATGGAATCGATTCCCCCCCGGGCCACCGCCCCGTCCACGAACTCCTCGCAGCGGCGTTCGATGAAGGGGAGTCGAGCGGCCAGCAGGCGGGGGCGGAAGACGCGCGCCGTGTCGCGCCGGAGACTCACATGATCGTCGCCCTCGGCCGTGAAGAGGTTGTCTCCGAGCGACTTCCGCGCGGCCGATCCGATGATCCGCGGGCTTTTTCCGTAGGCATCGGCCCCGGTGACGAGCACGTGTCGGACATCCCTCGGATCGGCAACGAGCAACGTCGGGCCTCCGATGTCGAGGCAGGCGGTATCACCGGAGATCTGATGGCAGGTCGCGAGAAATCCTGGCTTGTCGAGGAGAAACCGGGGCGCGTCACCGACCACCGGCAGGCGAAACCTTCCAGAAGCGAACGGGAGAGGGAGGAGGCGATCCCCCACTCTTCGGGAGGGTTGTCGGTGGACACCGTCGTACGTCCGATCCATGATCTGGCACGCTCCCGTTTCGCTCCGCCACCCGCGCTTCACATGACCACTCGTTCGATCAGCGTCGATTTGGCCCCGATGATCTGCGTCGTCCTCCCGACCCGCAACCGTGGCGACCGTGTCGTGGCGGTCATCGAAGCGATCGCCCGCGGCAGCTTTCAGGACTTCGAGATCCGCGTCGTCGACCAGAGCACCCAAGCCGTGACCGCAACGGCCGTGCGAGGGCTCCCGACTGATAGCAGGGTTCATTATCACTCGTCCACCGAGATCGGGCTCGCCCGGGCTCTCAACCTCGGCGTGGCGAGCACCACGGCGGAATTGATCGCAGCGACGGGGGACGACTGCCTCCCTGCCCCTGACTGGCTCGAACGGATCGCCCACACCTTCGCGACACACCCGTCGGTGACGATCCTCCACGGGGACGTGCGGCCGGCGCCCCACGATCCGACCAAGGAGTTTGTCCAGGCATCGACCCGCCCCACGGCGATCACCGAGACCACGCCCTCGGGATTCCCACGGTTGGTCGGCACCTCGGCGAACATGTCGTTTCGCCGCGCCACCGCCATCGAGCTGGGGGGCTTCGACCCCCAACTCGGGGTTGGGGCGCCCTTGGGAGGCGGCGAGGATGTCGACTTCGTCCTCCGGGCTCTGGCCAGGGGATGGGCCGTCAGGGAAGATCCGGCGATCCGCGTCACGCACCTCGACGCCATGCCGATTGAAAAACGCTCGATGGTCCTCGAGCGGAACTGGCAGGGGACCGGGGCGGTGATCGCGAAGTTCGTCCGCTGTCATCCGGGTGCGGCATCTGCGGTGGTGGGGAGACTCGCACGGCGGTGGGTTTCGCCGTCGGTCGGTGTGTCGAGCTCCCTGGGAGGCGGGCGGCGCTGGCAGCGGTTGGCGGCGTTCGCCCGAGGATTTGCGATCGGCTGCAACCTCGGCATCGATCGGGCGACCGGCCTGTTCCGCCCCCGTGATCCGCGGTGAACGGCTCCGTCACGCTTTCGCAGTCGTGGCCCGGTCCACCCGCGTGGCCGCCGCCGCATCGAGGACGGCCACGTTGCCAAGCGCCGGCAGTCGGCCCCCGACGAGCCGGTCGGCGGTGTGCAGCGCCCCTCGGACCATCGCCGAGGAGAGCCACCACCGGAATCGGGGATGAAGGACCGCCGCCAGACGGATCGGCTCCGGCCGGAAGCCGGCATGACGTTTGAAGGCATCGAGCGACGACTTCGCAGGGATCGACGTCCGTCCGACGGTCACGCCTTGGACTCCCGGCCGACGGATCATCCCGACCGCGAAGCCGTGGTACAGGTGATGTGCCGGCCGGAGGTCGGCGAAGCGGGGAGCGATGTCAGCGAGCAAGCCCTCGCACAAGCCACCCGACGTCCAGGAAACGATGTAGCCCGCCAACGTCGCATCGACGAAACAGCCGGTGGCTTCCATCCCCGCGGTGGCCTCGGCCGCCTCGCAAAGGCTTTCCCATCCCGCCGTCTTGAGCGTCGGTGCCCCCTGGTCGCCTCTGGCCGCGAGGGTGTCGCGGTGAACCGACAGACCGAGCGTGCGGAACTCTTCCCACGAGAGTGGACGCACGCCCACGCGCCCCTCCGCGCGGCGGAGATTCTGACGGAACTGCCGCTGCGTCGATTCCGGACCGTATTCAGGGTCGCGCACCCACCACGCCGTCGCCGGCACGCCCCGGTCGGCGGTGACGAACGTCGCCGCGATCCGGCCTGACGCGCCGAGCAAGCGGTCGATCTCAGCGTCGGGGGGATCGATCACGGACGTGGAGGGCACGGCCGACAACGACAGCGCCCCGACTTCGACCCAGTCGATGTCGGGGCGCTCGTGAACCCGATGCCCGAGAGTGCGGAGGAATCGTGAGAGCGCGGCCAAGATCGTGGTCCCTGGCCGAAGGCGCCCCGTCCCCGTGTCACTTCCCGCCGAACTTGTAGGCGGTGTTCTTCGGATCGAAGTCGGCGTCGGTGAAGCCGTTGTTCACCTTCACGTTCATGTACGTGTACTCCTCCATGAGGAGCGGCTGGCCACCGGCCTCGAGCGGCCAGTCGTACGACTCGTAGCGGATCGGGATCGTCAGCTCGTCGTCGATGAACACGCGGGCGAGGTGGAAGCGGAAGTTCTTCCGCGGCGTCGGGTGGGTCACCTGGATGCAGGTGCAGACACGGCCGTTGACCTTCGCGTTGGGATAGAAGTTGACCTCGCACTCGCCGAACTGCGAGTCGTGCCGGGCGACCTCGACGAGCCGCTTAGTGAGGTTCTCCACTCCCAGTTCGGTGATCGGGTAGCGCTGCCCCGCCATCGCCAGCATGCTCTGGGGCTTGAGCGATACGGTGCCGACGAGGGCCCGCACGCCGCTGCCGGCGTGGGCGAGCATGTTGCCGTCGTTGTTGCCGTCGACGTAGATCACTTCCTGTCCCTTGACGCTGTCGGGGCCGAGGAAGGAGAGGTAGACGCTAAACGGCTTCTGGCGGATCTTCGCGAACATGTACTCATGCTCGCCGAGTTTGCCGTCGATCCGCTCCCGCTTGACGACGGTCGCGGAGTAGTCCTCGATGTGTTCCTGGATGCCGCGGAGCCCCTTTTCCGCCAGCTCGAGGGCCGGCTTGAGCGGATGCTCGGCCTCGGCGAACGGGACCGCTGCCGGGGAGCCGACGTTCCCACGGGGGAGCCCGCCGTTGGGGAGCAGGCCCGGCCCAAGGTCGGCGGCCGTCTGGCCGAAAGCCGTGGGGGCCGCGAGGGCAACGGCGAGGATCACGCTCGAGGCCGCCGCTGAAAACTTTCCGTCCCGTCGCACCCAGGCCATCGCGAACCCTCCATGGATAAGCGGGGTCAGGAATGAGCCCACTTGGACTCGACTCCGCGTAGATCATTCATCGCCCCCGGCCGATCCCCGCATGAACCGATCGATCGCCGCAGGAACCGCCGTCAGAATCCGACTCTCTGCCGGCCGCTCCCGCCCGCTCTGGAGTTCCCGGGGGCTACCGGGGCGGGGAGTTTAGCGGCCGCATCGGGACGGAACCACCCCATCTTTCCCGCGGCTTTCCGCTCTAAACCGGCCGATCCACCGGCGTTTCCGCGGCAAAACAGTCGCTCCTTGCCCCTCCCCGCTCCGGTAACCATGCTCGCAGATTCCCCGCTCGGCCCTGCCCACCGCCCCGGCTCCCCCACCATGGCCACCGTCGACACGCCCACCCCGGCCCCGCAGATCGCCGTGACTCGGATCGAATCGGAGCCCTTCGGCGAGCACACCTATCTCGTGGCGCTCTCCGGGAGCCGCGACTGCGTCGTCATCGACCCGGGCTTCGAGCCCGATGCGATCCTCGAAGCGATCGAGCGGCAACAACTCGTCCCTCGGTCGATCCTCCTCACGCACGGCCACTCCGACCACATCGCCGGGAACGGGACGTTGCGGGAGGCCTTCCCCGGACTGCCGATCGTCATCGGCCGCGGCGACGCCTGGAAGCTCCTCGATCCGATGGGCAACCTCTCCGGGCTTTTCGGCCTGCCGATCACGAGCCCTCCCGCCGACCGTCTCCTCGATGACGGCGAGTCGTTTTCCGTCGCCGGGCTCACCTTCGCCGTCATGGAGATCCCCGGCCACTCCTCCGGGCATGTCGTCTTCCACCTCGCCGAATGCACCCCACCGGTGGTGTTCGGAGGCGACGTCTTGTTCCAGGAAGGAATCGGCCGGACCGACTTCCCCGACGGCGACTTCGCCGCCCTGGCCGCCGGGATCCGGGGGAAGCTCTACCCGCTCCCGGAAGGAACGATCGTCTTCCCGGGCCACGGCCCCGAGACGACCATTGGCCACGAGCGCCGCCACAATCCCTTCGTGCCCGCCGCGCCTTCCGCGCCATGATCACCCCGGGCCGATTGACCCCCACCGCCTCGTCGATCGACAATTGCCGCTGATGCTCTATCCCGCCGAACCGATGCCCGTCGACGCCGTCCCCCCCCGCCGTGCCGCCACCGGCCGCAGCGCGGTCTGCCGCGCCGCCGGGCTGACGCTCGCCGCCCTGGCGCGGCTGCTGTCGGGGGCGAGCGTGCGGTGGATCGCCAGCCAGCCCGACACCTGTCAGCGGGTTTACTTCGCCAATCACACCAGCCACCTCGACGCCCTGCTCATCTGGTCGTCGCTCCCCCAGCCGGTGCGCGAGCTGACGCGGCCGGTCGCCGCCAAGGATTACTGGTCGCGCGGGGTGCTGCGGCGCTGGCTCGCCGAGGAGGTGTTCGACGCGCTCCTCATCGACCGCACCGACATCAAGGTCCATCAGAGCCCGGTCGACCTCATGCTCCGCGAGATCGGCAGCACGCGATCGCTGATCGTCTTCCCCGAGGGGAGCCGGAGCGTCACGGGCGATCTGGGGGAGTTCAAGAGCGGCCTCTACTATCTCGCCAAGAAGCGACCCGACATCGAGCTCGTGCCGGTCCACATCGACAACCTCAACCGGATCCTTCCCCGCGGCGAGTTCCTCCCCGTCCCCCTCCTCTCCTGCATCAGCTTCGGGCCCCCGATGTGGCTGGAGCATGGCGAGGCGAAGGTCGACTTCCTCGCCCGTGCGCGGAAGGCCGTGCAAGCGCTCAAGGAATGAACGCCCGGCCATGAACGACATCCGCACGATCGCCCTCATCGCCGGGGTGCTTCTCCTCCTCACGGTGGCCACCGCCGTCGGGCAATTCCTCGCCCGCCACCCCGACCGCGGCCTCGACCCCGCCGCCGTGAACGCCTTCAATCTCCGCCTCCGCGGCTGGTGGATCATCTGCACCGTTCTCGCCGCCGCCTTCTGGCTCGGCACGACGACGACGGTGGTCCTCTGCGGGCTCGTGTCCTTCTGGGCCCTCCGTGAGTTCATCACGCTCACCCCGACGCGCAAGGGGGATCACCGCGCGCTGTTCTGGGTGTTCTTCCTGTTTACGCCGCTCCACTACGTCCTCGTCGCCTACGATCGCTACGACCTGTTCAGCGTCTTCCTCCCCCTCTACGGCACGCTCTTCGTGCTCGCCCGGGTGGCGATGGCGGGCGACTACAAGCGCTTCCTCGAACGGACGGCGAAGATCCAGGCCGGCCTCGTCGTCTGCGTCTACTGCCTCTCCTTCGCCGCGGCGCTCCTCCACGTGCCGATCCGCGGTCAGGAACCGGGTAGCGGTGCCAACTTCCGCCTCCTCTTCTTCCTCATCCTCCTCGTCCAGTTCGCCGACTGCATGCAATATGTCTGGAGCCGGATGGCCGGCCGGCGGCCCGTGGCCCCCGAGGTGAGCTCGACGCGCACCTGGGAGGGCCTCCTCGGCAGTGCCACGAGCACGGCCCTGCTCGCCGCCGTCCTCTGGTGGGCGGCTCCTCCCTTCGAGCCTTGGCAGGCGGCGCTCGTCGGCTTCGTCGTCGCCGTGATGGGCTTCGCCGGCGGAATGACGATGTCGGCGATCAAGCGCGACCGTGGGGTGAAGGACTACGGCACCCTCGTGGTGGGCCACGGCGGCGTCCTCGACCGGGTCGACTCGATGTGCTTCGCAGCACCGGTCTTCTACCACCTCACGGTGCTCGTCGCGGGCCAGTAGCGCGAACCCTCGCCGCCGGTGGTGCGACCCGCCCACCGGGCCCACGGGGGATTGCCAGGCCCC
>JBIIQL010000158.1:0-7319 GCA_044342095.1 Pirellulales bacterium | reverse complement strand
TGGAAGGATCGCGGGAGGAGATGGCGCATGGTGTCAGTTCCTCGTGAAGGTTTCCTGCATGTTGAGCACGGCGCGCGCAGCGGTCGTCCATGCGGCCAGATCGATGCGGTCGATCCCCGGAGGGGTAGGCAGCTCGCCGATCGAGAGGAGCTTGTCGGCCGCACCGGGATCGGCGGCAAACCGGACCCGCTCGGCGCTTGCCAATTCCACGACGACGGCCACCTCCTCATCTGACGGCACGCGACCGACCGCGCGGCGGAGGAGGAAGCGCGCCCGGGCGAGTGGCTCAGGCCCCGCCTCCGCCATCGACTTTGCTGCCAGCGCCCGCGCCGCCTCGACGTATTCGGGATCGTTCAAGAGCACGAGGGCCTGGAGCGGCGTGTTCGACCGGGGCCGACGGGCGGTGCACTCTTCCCGGCTCGGCGCATCGAAGACCATCATCGCCGGATGGAGATACTGCCGCTGCCAGTGGGTGTAGAGGCCGCGGCGGTAGAGGCTCTCCCCCTTGTCGGCCTGCCAGGTGCGCTGCGGGAAGTTGAGATAATCCCAGTAGCCCTCCGGCTGGTAGGGCTTCACGCTCGGCCCCCCCACCTTCCGCACGAGCAGTCCCGCGGCTGATAGCGCCGTGTCGCGGACCATCTCCGCCTCGACGCGGAGCCGGTTCTGACGGGCAAGCAGCCGGTTCTCCGGATCACGCTCGACCGTGGCCCGGGGGGCGGTGCTGCTCCGCCGGTACGCCCGACTCGTGACGATCTCTCGGAGGACCGCGCGGAGGTTCCAGGGGGTTGCCGACGCTTCGAGGGTACCGTCGCGGAGGTCGGAGGCGAGCCAGTCAAGCAACTCCGGATGGCTTGGCGGCTCCCCTTGGGCCCCATGATCGTCGAGCCTGCGCGAAAGCCCCTGGCCGAAGCAGAGCGCCCACAGCCGGTTGGCGAGCACGCGCGGAACGATGGGATTGGAGGGCGCCGTCATCCACGCGGCGAGGTCGAGCCGCGTACGGCGCGGGGCCGGTGCGGCCGGATCGGACGTGGCCGCCGCTGCTGACAGGAACGCCGGCGCGGCCGGCGTCACCACCTCGCCGGAGCGATCCATCCAATTGCCGCGGGGGAGGATCCGCACCGGCCGCGGCTCGATCGCCACCGTCACCGGGATGTAGGGGAGGCGATCGACGAAGTCCTTCCGTGCCCGCTGCGCCGCGGCGAGCGCCTCGCGCTGCCCGGCGAGTTCCGGGGCGCTGCTCCGGAAGCGCTCGACCAACAGCGTCGTCTCCTCGGCCGTCCGCTCGGCCGCGGGCTTGCCACTGGCGATCCGGACCGGCTCGGGGAGGAGACCGGGGCCGGGATCATCGGTCGCCTCCGCCGCCACCGCGAGGCGAAACCGCCCTACCTGATAGCCGACCGGATGATGCTGCTCGATCGTCACGACCAGGAGCGTGTCGGCGGGAATCTCGACCGGCGCGTCGGGGCGGACGATGAGCCACTGGTCGCGCCCCACTTGCTCGTGGATCGCCCATCCGACGTTGTCACCGCTCTGCTGGCCGTCGACGGAATAGGCCGCCAGCCACTTCCCCGACGGTGTCAGATCACCGGCGACCGACTGCTCGAAGCTCGCCACCGCGCGGGCGAGCGGCACCGGACGGTCATCGGCGTGGCCTGCCGCGTCCTTCCCCGCGGCAGTAGCACGGAGCGCGAGTTTGAGTTCGGAGACGACGAGGTTGCCGTTGTCGGCCCGCCCCGGGCCCTTCTGCGGCAGGCTGTCGTGCGTCAGAGCCTCGAGGCGAAGCCCTGCCAATGGCCCGGGGGGCACCTCGAAGACGAGCGTCGTGTCGCCGACGTCGGGGCGCGGGCCGGAAGCGAGCAGCGAACGGTCTTCCTGGAGGGCGAGCGTGGCCCCGCCACTGGCGGCGCTCGTGACTGGCGCGAGCGTCTTCCACGGATCTCGCTTCACCCGATCGATCCATTCCTCCCGCGCCGCCGCGAGCGCGGGCGAGTCGGTCTCGAGGTCGTGCTTCGCCGCGGCGACGCGGGCGTCGAGGGCCGCCAGTTCCACCCCCTGCTCCGGCGTCGTGAACAGCTCCATCCGCCCCCACGCCTTGTCGCGCCCCTGGCCGATGTCGTAGACGCCGCGCTCCTCGATGTCGGCGAAGTACGCTGCCATCGAGTAGAAGTCGCGCATCGTGAACGGGTCGTACTTGTGGTCGTGGCATTCGGCGCAGCCGAGCGTCGAGCCGAGCCAGGCCCCCGAGACATCGCGCACCCGGTCGGCGGCATACTTGAGGAGATACTCCTCGGCCTGCGCGCCCCCTTCGGCGCTCATCATCCCCAACCGGTTGTAGGCCGCGGCGACGCGCTGATCGAGCGTGTTGCCGGGGAGGAGATCGCCGGCAAGCTGCTCGCGCGTGAAGCGGTCGAAGGGCATGTTTTCGGCGAAGGCCCGGATCACCCAGTCGCGGTAGGGCCACACCGTCACTTCCTGGTCGCCGTGGTAGCCGACCGAGTCGGCGTAACGGACCAGGTCGAGCCACCAGGCGGCCATCCGCTCGGCATGGGCGGGGCTGGCGAGAAGCCGATCGACGTAGCGCTCGAAAGCCTCTTGGGAAGGATCGGCGAGGAAGGCATCGATCTCGGCGGGCTCAGGGGGCAGGCCGGTGAGATCGAGCGAGACGCGGCGGGCGAGCGTGGCCCGATCGGCTTCGCCAGTCGCCTCGAGCCCCGCGCGGGAGAGCTCCTTCTCGACGAAGGCGTCGATGGCCGAGCCCGCCCCCGGGGGCACCGGGCGGACGAGCGGCCGATAGGCCCAGTGTCCCTCGTAGGGGGCGCCAGCGGCGATCCAGGCCTCGATCTTCTCGCGCTGCTCAGGTGTCACGACCTTGTTCGTGCCGGGAGGGGGCATGACGACGTCGGGATCGGTCGACCGGAGTCGCTCGAGGAGGACGCTCGCTTGCGGGTTTCCCGGCACGATCGCCGGGCTCCCGTCGCGAGGCGCGGTGGCCCCTTCGAGGGTGTCGAGGCGGAGATCGGCCTGACGGTTGGCCGCATCGGGGCCGTGGCAGGCGAAGCAGGTGTCGGCGAGGATCGGGAGAATGTCACGATCGAACCGAACCGGAGGCGCCGGGGCTTCGGCGGCATGCGCCGCCGGCCCAGCCACAACGCCGACTCCGACCACGAGCACCACAGACGCGAGCCATCGCGCCCGCCGAATCATCGCCTGCCTGATCATGGCCATGCCTCGACGCTCCTCTCAGGAGACCACCCCAAATCGTCCCAAACCCTGATTGTCGCTCCGCTTGCGCGCGCGTTGCAACACCAGCACCGGCCCTCCGCGGGGGGCCTGCGGCGGGCCACGGGGCCTGGCGCGGCTTCTGACTGAAAGGCGATCGATTATGATGGTTTCCCCTGAAGCCCTCTCCGCATGGAATGGAGCGAGTCATGTCTGGCTGGAGCGGAAGCGGTGCGGCGCGTGATCGATTCCACCGCCGCCATCTGATCCACAGTGGCCTGGGGGGGATGATCGGCCTCTCCCTCCCGGCGCTCCGTCGGCTCCAGGCGGAGAGCATGCCTGCCGGTTCCTCCGCGAAGACAGCGGCCGTGATCTACGTGGAACTGGCCGGAGGCCCAGCCCAGCACGAGACCTACGACCCCAAGCCCCGTGCCACGGCCGAAGTCCGCGGGCCTCTGCGGGCCATCCCCACGAACGTTCCGGGGATCGAGTTCAGCGAACTCATGGCCGAGCAGGCCCGGATCGCCGACAAGCTCGCCATCATCCGCTCGGTCTCCCACAACTCGGGGAGCCATGAGACCAGCGCCCACCTGGCGCAGACCGGCTGGTACCTGCGGAACAACCAGAGCCGGCAGAACGAGATGCCCTGCGTGGGGGCGGTGGCGGCCCATCTCCGCGGCCGGAACAGCCCCGGCCTGCCGGCGTTCGTCGCGATCCCAAGGGGCATGCGGTTCGGTGGCGCGGCCTGGCTCGGCGCGGGGTTCGCCCCGTACGAGACCGTCAACGATCCCAACAAGGCCCCGTTCACGGTGCCGAACATCAGCCTCGCGCGGGGGCTGACCGCCGAGCGGCTCGCCGATCGTCAGTCGCTCCTGGCAGAGCTCGACGGGGCCCGGCGCCTCCGCGACACGGCGGGGACCGCGCTTGCGATGGACACGCTGGCCGACGAGGCCTTCGAGATGCTCACCGGCGATGGCGCCCGGAGGGCCTTCGACATCGATCGCGAGGACGCCAAGATCCGCAAGGCCTACGGCCGCAACCCGATCGGACAGAGCATGCTCCTCGCGCGACGCCTCGTCGAGCATGGCGTGATGTTCGTCACCGTGCGGGTCCCCGGGTGGGACGACCACAAGGATCTCGAGAAGGCGATGCGGAAGCGGGTCCCGGCTTACGATCAGGGAATCGCGGCCCTCGTGCGTGATCTCGGCGAGCGCGGCCTCGACCGAGACGTGCTCGTCGTGGCGATGGGGGAGTTTGGACGGACCCCGAAGATCAACAAGACCGCCGGACGCGATCACTGGGGGAGGGTGATGAGCGTCCTCATGGCAGGCGGGGGATTGAAGATGGGGCAGGTGATCGGCGCTACCGATGCCAACGGGGCGGCAGCAAATGCCGCTCCCTACCGGCCGCAGCATGTTCTGGCCATGATCTACCGCCACCTCGGCATCGATCCCGCCACCACGCTCGAGGACAACGCCGGCAGGCCTTGGCACCTCCTCGCGGAGCGTGGCCTGATCCGGGAATTGGTGGAGTCGTCCTCGACGGCGGCGGAGCGCTTCACCACTCGATGACGAGCGTGCCGGCGCGGTGAGGCCTCCCCTGCCCGGGAACCGTGACGGTGAGGCAGCCGGTCTCCAGGAGGCGGGCCTCGATCGGCATGCCATTCCAGGTGACGCTCTGCGGCACCCGCGCCACGCGTGTGAGGATCAGCCGGCAGGGATCCTCTGGCCAGAGCATCATCTCGACGGTGGTCGTGGTGGCGGTGGAGGTCGCGCGGCGCACCGCGCCGGGAAGATGGAGGACATGGCTGCCTGAGCCTGCCGGGTCACGGGTCAGACGGGTCGCAGTCACCAGGGGCGTGGCCTCGTACGCTTCGGCGAGGGTCGCCTGGACCGTGGCCGGGTTGATCGCCGGCCCGTCGCCCGTCTTCGAACCGAACAGCCAATAATCGGGGAGGAGGCCGCCGCGATCGGCAGGGTCGTCGATCGGAAACGTCATCTGAAGCCCGGCACGCGTGATCCCACGGCCGAGCGTCCTCCAGGTGTCCGCCGACGGCTCTGGCGAGACACGGGCAAGGTCGTGGAGGGCACCGGCGTAGACCAGGCCACACCACTGCACCGGCTGCCCGATCCACACCGGCGCCACCCAATCGGTGGCCCCGAGGACACCGATCGTGGCGTAACGCCCCACCGGCCCTGGCGTTGGATCGCGGAGGTAGACAAACGGCACTCCCGACCAGGCCCACTGGCGCGCCTGCTCGAGCCTGGCCTGGTCGCCATCGAGGAGATGGCCGAGGACGTGGAGGCGCGTCAGCCGAGCGGAGGCGAGGATGTCGGGGGTGTGGAGCGGCATCTCCCAGGGCTGGGCCCCGCGCGGCACTTCGCCGGCCGGGTGGGCCACCGTCAACGCATCGAGCGCCGCCAGAGCCGCGCCGATCGCCCCCTCGTCTCCGCCGAGCATCGCTCCCTCGAGCATCGCCTCGGCGCGAAGCGCCGTGAAGCCATTGCAATGATCGGCTCCGAGGGTCGTCGCGTAGTCGGTCGGGCCGGCGACGTAACGATCCTTTCCCCCCGCCGCTGTCAACTCGGCGGCAATCGACCGGGCCTGCGCCGCCGCAGCCGTGAGCGCCGCTCCGACGGCGGCGTCATCGGCCACCGTGGGACGGAGCAGGAGCGGCAGCGCCGGCCGCGACAGATGACCGACGCCTCCGGTAGCCCCCACGGGAAGTGCCTCGAACGCCTCGCGGGCCGCGCTCCGGAGCCGCTCGGCGAGCGATCCATCGCCGACGTGGGCCGCGAGCCAGAGCATGCAGGCCGGCGCGTCGGCGGCGGGCTGCGCCGCGAAGCGCCCCTGCCAGACGGCATGCCGCCAGCGCGTGCCGTCGCGCGCGGCCGAATCGAGCCAGCCGTGGGCAAGGAGCCGGCAGGCGGCGTCGAGGCCGCCGTCGCCTTCATCGGCGGAGCCGATCTCTGGAAGCGACGGCAGGCCGTCGATCCGCACCCGCTCGGCGACGGCGGGAAGGACCGTGCTGCCGCCGCCACCGCGGATCGTGATCGCCTGACGCACCGGCTTGCCTGGCTCGAGCCTCACGCCGCGGTAGACGTCCCGCTCCCCTTCGTAGCGCGGCGGAAGCGGCTCGAATGCCCCGGCCGCCGGCGACCAGAGGCCGAGGAGATGGCCACCGGCATCGATCCAACGATCGGGGGAATCAAAGAGTGGGGAGGCCGGCACCCCACCCTCTTCCCAGTCGACCGCCAGCCAGCGGCCGTCGGCCACGAGGACCATGGATGGAAAGCAGACCTTGGCGGGATCGACGAGCTGTCGCCGGGCAGCCGCCCCGCGGATCTCCTTTTCGTTCGAGGAGGGCTCGTCGTCGAGGTATTCGACCCCCGGGAGGAGCGCCTGCGACTTTCCCGCCCCGAACGTCCCCCGGCCGGCGAACAGCGTGAGCCATGGCAGATGGATCAACTCCCGAGGACGATCGACGTCGATGCTCGTCTCGATACGCACGCCGCGCCTGACTGCGGAGAGCCGGCGGATGAAACGCCAGGTGGCAGGATCATCACCGCCGCCCCCCTCGCGCACCGTGGCCACGACCTCGACCCCCTCGCCAGTCACCCGCGATTCGACGCTCCCGCCGCTCGGGTCGACCGCGATGCCGCGCCCGTCCCCCCGCGTGAAAAAAGCTTCCCCGGGATCGGTGTCGGCCATCCGCCGGCCGCCGATCGTGATCGTCAGCGCGTTCCAGCGGCGGGGATCGTGGGCCACACTCACCGCACCCTGCTTCACCGTGAGGGCGTCGTCCGGGATCACGATCGGCGCTGGCTTTGCGGCCGGAGGTGCCGGCGCGAGTGGGATCAGGGGCGTGGCGAGAAGCCGGCGGAGGAGGACGGGGGCCGCGCCGTCAGGGGGATCGAGCCGGAAGCGGATCCGCTCGCCGAGCGCGGGAAGCACCCCGCGGAACTTACCCGTGCCGTCGGCGACGAGGTTCACGGCCCACACCTCCGCAAAATCCTTCCCTTCAGCCGCGGCGTAGCAGCGAACATCGCCTGCCACCGTCCCATCGAGTTCCAGGAGCAGCTTCCGCGCGCCGGGCGGGA
>JBIIQL010000157.1:0-7370 GCA_044342095.1 Pirellulales bacterium | reverse complement strand
AGATACGCGATCTTCTCCCCGTCGGGGCTCGATCGCAGCCAGTGCCGCGGCCCCTGGAGCCCGGGATGGACGGCGCCGGCCGTGAACGTGAGCCGGCGCTGCACGACCCCTGCCGGAGGACGCGGCCGCGTCGTCGGCGTACCGGCCAACGGGCCGCTTGCGGGGGTGTCGAGGCCTCCGGTCGGCGCATCGGCGTCGTCGGGGAGATCGACGACGAACACCTCGCTGATCGCCTCACCGGCCGGCGTGACGACCGTTCCCTGGAAGGCGAGGGCCCGCTTCTGCCAACCGCCGTCTGAGCGGCGGTAGCCTCCAGTGCCGACCCAAGCCTCTTCGCAGGCCCGGCCGATGGCATCGCTGCCGAGGGGAGGCTCATCGGCAAGCGCGGTGACAAGGACGCTCCAGGCATCGCCGTCGTGGTTGCGGGGATGGGTGCGCGGCACGGTCACCGGCCGACCACAGACACTCACCCCCACGGCGCGGAGATTGCGCTCGTGACCGGGGGCGCCGGCCGCCGTCTCGAGGAGGGCGTCTTCGTAGGTGAAGCTCACGAGCCGGCCGTCGGGGGAGAACTGATGGACATGGGTGCCCCCTCGCAGCGCGCCGGGCGTGAACGGGGGAACGAGATCGCGGGCGTCGAGGGGCTCGAGAACTCCGGGAACCCCCGCGCGGACGATCACCCCGCGGCGGCGGGCAGGGCCGTACGACCAATCGGCGCTGGGATGCTCGGGGCCGAGGATGAACACGACCCGGTCGTCGACGGGACTGGCGGTGACGACGCCGCAGCAGGCGCCGTCGACCGACACGGAGAGGACCTCGACCCGACCGGTCGCCACGTGAACCCGCTCGATCCGCGTCCCGTCGAAGCGTGCCCCGGCGGCGTCCGAGCGGATGTCGTAGACGAGCCACTCGCCGTCGGGGGTCCAGACCCCGGCATTGGTGAGGAGATGACCGTGGGGAGCGGAGGTGATCTGGCGTTCGGTCATCGGTCAAACCCGGCAGACGTGCGGTCCGGCCGGCCGGTGGGGGTGGAACGGACGTACCGGAAAGTGGGGCAGCGGGGAAATCGACTCAAATCCCCCCCGGTGGTCTGACGAAAACTCTCCTGTCGCCGGATTCGTCCGGCGGCCGCCACCCGGGAGGACCGCCCAAGGCCTTCCTGGTGACACCGAACTTCGAACATTCGGTCGCCGCATTCCGTCGGAGGTGCCAAACCCAAAGCGTTGATCCGGATTCCCAGAAAAGTCCGGGGCTTGCCCCAGACCCAATCCGCATCAGTCTCGCAGCGATCTACCCCGCTCGCAGGCGGCGACCTGTTCGATCCACGAGGGCCGTGGTGGCGCAAGCCACCACGGCCTTTCTCGTTTTTTTCGTCCCCCCCGGAGCGGTCCGCAGGAGGGAACGCCCGGTGTTTGCGACCGGCCCGATCCCGCCGGTAGCATACGCGCCGCGTCGGTCGACCAGGGAGGGGAGCCGGCGAACGCTTTCGGGACCGTCGGTCCGCTCTGCCCCGCTGCCGCGCCGCATCCGGTCGTGGCGCCCCGGGTCGTGCAACCACGGTCTCCGGCATCCGGACCTCCTGTTTTCTCCCCCGCACGAACGAGGTGTTCCTTGCGACGATGCTTCCATGGCCTGCTCGTGGGCGTGCTCACGCTCTGGATCCCGATCGACTCCGCCGTGGCGGGCTGGTGGCACCACCACCACCGTCACTCCATGCCAGTGGCGTGGGGCCCCGCCTTCCCGCCCCCCTGCGGCGGCGGGGCGCCGTTCCCCGGCTGGGCCGGCGCCATCGTCATCGACGACCGTCCGCTCGGCGCACCTTCCCCGTTTGCCGTCTTCGCTGCGCCCCCCGCCGAGGTGGTCGTCGATGCCTGGATCACGACCGGGCCTGTCGAAGGGTCGGTCGTCGACGAAGGGATCGTCGTCCATGAAGGGACCGTCATCCACGAAGGATCGATCATCGATGAAGGGACGGTCGTCGAGCAGGGCTCGATCGACGCCGGGGATTGCGTTTGCGATCCCTGCCAGGGTGACTCGTCCGCCGATATCGGGACGGTCGTCGAGGGGACGGTCATCGACGGCGGGTCGGTGATCGGCGAGCCGACGCCGGCTCCCGAAGTGATTGGCAGCGACGAAGGCCCCGTCACGACGCCCCGGCCCGTCGAAGCTCCCGTCTCCCCCACGCGCGAAGCAAACAAGCGCGTCGAGACCACACCGGAGGCGGAGAGCCCGACGCCGCTCGAAATCCCGGGCACGGCGGCCACGACCTCCGGCGACCCTGCTGCGGCAGCCCAGCCGAATCCCGCCGATGCGCCGGCCCCGTCCGTGCTCGAACCGTGGGAACCGAAGACCGTGCAGGGGGACACCGCCGCCGACCCGGCGACCGATGAGCCCCCCGCCGAGACGATGGAGGAGGCCGAGGCCTTCGAGCGCGCCGAGACGCCGGCCGACGCGAGCCCGGCCGACGAGCCGATCGCCGCCGGCGCAGACGACGACCGCGCTCAGCCGAAGCGCCGCAATCTGTTCGACGACACGCCGGCCGATGAGGCTGAGGCCTTTGAAACCCCCAAGGCCACCGAGGACGATCTCCCCCCCAGCGACGCCTTCGAGGCGCCTGGTACCAGCGACGACGACTTCGGCGTCCCCGATGAGGTGCCGATGGAGGAGGGGAATGAGATGCCGGCGGACGACTTCGGCGACGACAGCGCACCGGCCGCGGACGACTCCGGCTTCGAGCCGGCCCCCGAGGAGCCGATGGACGACGCCCCCGCCGACGAGCCCATGGAGGAAGAAGCCCCGGCGGAATCCGATCCGTTCGACACGAGCGTCCTCCACACGCCGGGACAGCCGATGCGGGCCTGGCGTGACGACACCGGCCGTCACGGCACCGAGGGGCGGCTCGTCGAGGTCCACGCCGACCGGGTGCGGATCCTGAAAGCCAGCGGACGGCATACGACCGTGCCGATGGCCCGCCTCTCCCGCGCCGATCGCGATCACGTCGCCGGCGTCGCCCTGGCACTCGGCCGTCCCGCGGCCCGGCCGGGGGAAACAGCCGGCCTCTGAGCGGCCGCCGGAAAGGCGGTTTCGAGGAGCCTGAAGCAGCACGCCGACCGTGCCCCCGACTCCGGGGGCACGGTCGGTCGCTTTGCGGAGTCTGTCAGGCTCACTTCTCGTCGAGGACGGCCACGGTCTCGAAGGCCTTCCCCTCGAGCATCTCCAGCGACGCCCCGCCACCGGTCGACACGTGGCTGACGCGGTCGGAGTAGCCGAGCTGCTCGACCGCCGCGGCTGAGTCGCCACCGCCGATGATCGTCACGCCACCGGCCGTCGTGGCTTCGGCCACCGCATCGGCCACCGCCTTCGTGCCGGCATCGAACGGCGGCATCTCGAAGACCCCCATCGGTCCGTTCCAGACCACCGTGCCGGCGGTGCGGATGATCGCGGCGTAGGCGGCCGCCGTTGCCGGACCGATGTCGAGCCCCTCGAAGCCGTCGGGGATCTCCCCGGCCTTGACCACCTTCTTGTTGGCGGAAGCGGAGAAGTCGTCGGCACAATGCGTGTCGAGCGGGAGAACGAGCTTCGCGCCGCCGCTGGCGAGGAGCTGCTTGGCGAGCTCGACCTTGTCGGGCTCGACGAGCGACTTGCCCGTCTTCCCCCCCTGGGCGAGCGAGAAGGTGTAGGCCATCGCGCCCCCGATGAGGACATGATCACAGATCGCGAGGAGATTCTTGATCACCTCGATCTTGTCCGACACCTTCTTGCCGCCGATGATCGCCACGAACGGCCGCTTCGGCTTGCCGATGGCGTCGGCGAGATACTGGATCTCCTTCTCGACGAGGAATCCGACGACGGCCGGCTTGCCCGCCTGCTTCATCGCCACCGGCACCGCGTGCATGCTCGCCTCGGTGCGGTGGCAGGTGCCGAAGGCGTCGTTGACATAGGCATCGGCGAGGGTCGCGAGCCCGGCGACGTAGGCCGCGTCGTCCCCCTTCTTCTCCCCCTTGTTGAAGCGGACGTTCTCGAGGACGAGGACACCGCCGGCAGGGAGGGCCGCGAGCTTGGCATGGCTGTCCGGCCCGCCGGTGTCGGCGGCGAGGGCCACCGGTTTCCCGAGGAGTTCGCCGAGGCGTTTGGCGACGGGGGCGAGCGAGAAGGCCGGCTCCGTCCCCTTGCCGGCGGGGCGACCGAGGTGCGACATGAGCACCGCTCGGCCGCCACGATCGAGGATCGACGAAATCGTCGGCAGGGCCATCCGGATCCGGCGATCGTCGGTGATCGCGCCGGCATCGTCCTGCGGGACATTGAAATCGACGCGCACCAGCAGCGTCTTGCCCCGGGGATCGAGATCGGCGACGGTCTTCTTCGGCATGGGGTCGGTCCTTGGGGTGAAGGGAGCATTCGGCCGGGGGACGGACACCGCCCGCCGGTCCTGCGAATCTACGCCCCCACCGCCCGACGGCAAGTCCAGGGGCCCCCCGGCAGCTCCCGGCTGCCGGCTGAACCGGGGCCGTCGGGGAGCTATATTCAGGGTTCGCTTCCCGCTTCTTCGTCCCTTCCAAAGCGCCCCACGCCAAGGCCATGACCGACCGGGCCCCGCCGCCGTCTCGCTGCCGGTGGCCCGCCCGGCTCTTCCCGGTGAGCCTGGTGACGATCCTCTGCCTCGTGGCGGTCACCCCGTGGATGGTGCCGGCGGCGCTCGGGGTGCTCCAGGTCGACGCCACGAGCCCGATCGAGTGGGTGCCGCTGTCGTTCGCCCCACGGGCGGCCTACGAGAAGTTCACCGGCGAGTTTCAAAGCGGCGACGTCGTGATCGCATCGTGGGAGGGCTGCACGCTCGACGCCCCGGCGGTCGACGCCTTCCTCGCGGCGGCAAGCGGCCCCGCGGCCCCCGTCGACGCCCAGGGGGAGCCGTGGTTCGAGCCGATCGCCAGCGGCGGCGTCGCCCTGGCTCGGCTCACCGACCCGCCGCTGTCGCTCCCCAGAGAGGAGGCCACGAAACGGCTGCGCGGGGTGCTCATCGGCCCCGACGGCCAGTCGACCTGTCTCGTCATCCCCTTCACGCGCGTCGGGCTCACCCACCGGCGCGCCGCCGTCGCCTGGATCCGCCGGACGCTCGAGCGTGTCACGGCGCTCCCGGAGGGGGAGCTCCACCTCGCCGGCCCGGTCATCGACAACGTCTCGGTCGACGAAGCGAGCATGGAAAGCTTCTTTTGGTTCGGGGGCCCGGGGGCGCTGGTGATCCTTCTCCTCACCTGGTGGTCGCTGCGCAGTCTGCCGTACGCGCTGCTCGTGTTTCTCGTGTCGCTGGCCTGCGTCGGGCTCAACTTCTGGGGGCTCGCCACCTGGGGCGACCGGATGAACCCGATCCTCATCGTCATGCCGGTCCTCGTCCTCACGCTCGGCGTCTCCGGCGGGATCCACCTCACCAACTACCTCGTCGACGCGCTCGCCGACGGCGGCCTCGATGGGGTCGCCTGGCGCGCGATCCGCTTGGGCTGGCTCCCCTGCGCCCTCTCCGCCGGCACCACGGCGGTGGGGCTTGTGTCACTGGTGGTGAGTGAGCTCGAGCCGATTCGTGTGTTCGGCTTCCACGCGGCGATCGGCGTCATGCTCACCCTCGGGATGCTGTTCCTCGTCATCCCCGGGATCTTCGAGCGCTGGCCGATCGTCCCGTCGAGCGGAGCCGCCGAGCGGACGATGGCAACCGAGGATGCCTGTGCTCGCTTCATGGTCCGGCATGCCGGAAGCATCGCTTGGATCGGCATGATCGCGCTGGCCGTGGCGGCGGTGGGGATCCCGCGGATCCGCGCCTCGGTGAGCATCGAGACCCTGTTCACGCCGGCCAGCCGCGTGATCCGCGATTACGCCTGGCTCGAGAAGGCGATCGGGCCACTGGTGCCGGTTGAGGTCGTGCTCCGTTTCCCGGACGATTCGCCCGTCCGGCCGGCGGAGCGGCTCGACATGGTCCGCGAGGTCGGAGAGGCGCTCGCGGAGATGCCGGGCGTCAGCGGCGTCCTCTCCGCGGCGACGTTTCTCCCCGATCTCGACGTCGGCTCCGGCCTCCGCGGCCAGGCGACCCGATCGATCGCCGCCCGCAAGCTCCAGGCAAACCTCTCCCGCCTCGACGACCTGCGGATCGTGCGCGATGTCGCCGGCGAGCAGTTGTGGCGGGTGACGGCCCGGACCTCGGCGCTCTCCGGGATCGACTTCGGCGACTTCCTCGGGGTGGTCCGCTCGAGGATCGACCCCGTCATCGCCGCCCATGGCGGCACGGATCGCGGTGTGGTCGCCGATTACACCGGCGCCATGCCGCTCATCAACGCCATCCAGAAAACGCTCCTCTCCGACCTGTTCTCGAGTTTCATTTCCGCCTTCGTCGTCATCACGCTGATGATGATCGCCGTGGAGCGCGACGTGGTGGCGGGGCTCGTCTCGATGATCCCCAACGTCTTCCCCACGATCCTCCTGTTCGGGTTCCTCGGCTGGGCAGGGACCGCCCTCGACATCGGCAGCGTGATGACCGCATCGATCGCGCTCGGGATGGCGATCGACGGCTCGCTCCACTTCCTCACCTTCTTCCGCCGCGGGCTCCGCGCGGCGCCCGCCGGCGCCGACGGCCGCGAGCTCCGACAGCGACGCTTCGCTGCCGTCCATGGCGCGTTCCGGCATTCGGGAGCCGCGCTCACCGAAAGCTCGATCGTGTGTGCCTGCGGGATCCTCATGTTCGCCTGGAGCTCGTTTGCGCCGACGAGCCGCTTCGCCTGGCTGCTGGCGATCCTCATCGCCGCTGCCCTCGCCGGCGACCTCGTCCTCCTCCCGGCGCTCCTTGTCGGCCGGGCCGGAGGCTTCTTCCGGGCGCTGGCGCCAGTCGACGCTGATCCGCCGTCGGACGACTGAAGCCCCGGCGGCGAGGACACCGGGGACGCAGCGCTACAGAATCGGAAGAACGCGGCCGTCGTCGAGGAGGTTGTAGGGGCGGCCGAGGTTGTCGATCGCCTCGAGGTCGTCGATCCCCATCGCGGCGTAGACCGTCTTCACGACGTCGCCCGGCGTCACTTTCTCCTCGGGATATTCGCCACGCGGATCGGTGCGGCCATGAATCACGCCGCCGCGGATGCCGCCGCCGGCCATGACGACGCTCATGCAGGAGGTCCAGTGATCCCGGCCGGCGCCCCCTGGGCCCCCCGACCGCGGATCGCCGATCTTCGGCTTCCGCCCCATCTCGCTCGACACGAGGAGGAGCGTCGAGTCGAGAAGACCGCGATCGTCGAGATCGCCGACGAGCCCGGCGAACGCCCGGTCGAACTCGGGGAGGAGATTCTCCCGGAGGCAACTGAAGTTGTTGGCATGGGTGTCCCAGCCGCCGCCGC
>JBIIQL010000156.1:0-7399 GCA_044342095.1 Pirellulales bacterium | reverse complement strand
CGGATGCATCTTGGCGGGCGGCTCCCTGTCGGCCTATGCATTCCTGTCGGGAAGGTCTGCCAGCGGCCGGCGTTAATGGTTCGGGGGATATCGCTCCTGTAGGCCGCCAGTCCCCAGACGGGTTCAAGGGGAATTGGCCGTCGCCGTTTGGGGGGCGTTGTTTGGCTCGCACTCGACGTCGATCTGGAAGACGTTCGTCCGTTGGTTTTCCTCCGCACCGCCGAATTGGGCGACGTTGTAACTACCGCCCGCCCAGGCACCGGAGGTCAGCAGCCGCACACGGATCCAGATCGTCGTGCTCCCGAGGCATGCCTCGGGGAGCGGCCCGTTGGCCGTGACGACCCTTCCCCATGCCGGCGGGTCGAGGCCGTCCTCGATCGGGATCCATGTCTCGCCGTCACGCGAGGCTTCGATCGCGCCGGCGCCACGGCCGACCACCCCGTTGGTGACTGCGTCGTCCCAGGTCGCGAGATGGGCGACGAGATGGCACCGGCGGCTCTTGCCCGGAAGGTCGAATCGGTACACGAGGCTCCCTTCGACGTCGTGCTCGTTCGGGGCCCAATACGACCGGTCCGTGCCGAACGGTTCATGCCATTTGCGGACCCCGGTCGAGGCGACGAGGTACGTCTCGGCTCCTTCGGCATCGATCGTCGGGAAACCGAAATGAAAATCGGGGCGGGCGATCGGCGTCTGGATCGAGCCGTCGGGGAGGACGCGATTGCCGTGATCGTCGGTGCCGGCGCTGCCGTCGTCGGTGTTGCCCGTGAGTTGGTTCCTTGTCGTTTCGAGGCCCGACTTCCAGCCGCGAGAGGCGCCGACGACCGCCGCCGCGGTTGCCCCGGTTGCCGTGAGGATCAGGCTGCGCCGGCTCAAGCCCGCCCTGCGGGTAGGCCCTTCCTCGATCGTCTGCCGGGCCCAGTCCTTTGGCGCCGATCGGGCCGTGGCGAGGATCGCCGTGAGCCGGCGGGCGAGATCGGCCGCGTCGGCCGGACGGTCTGCAGGGGAACGCTCGAGGCAGGCGTCGACGATCGCCGCGATCGCGCGCGAGGTTCGACCCCGTGCCGTTGTAGCGAGGCCCGGCTCGTGCCGACCGACGGTCGCGATCGCGGCGAGAACCGACATCCCGCTGACATCGAACGGGAGCCTGCCGGTGACGAGCTCGTGGAGGATCATACCGAGCGACCAGACGTCGCTGCGTGCATCCGCGTCGGCGCTGCCGAGGAGCTCCGGGGGGGAGTATTGGATCGTCCCGATGAGCTGACCGGTCCGCGTCAGCGAGGCGGTCGTCGTGTCACTCCCGCAGGCGTGGGCCACGCCGAAGTCGATCACCTTTGGGAATCCATCGGCAGCGACCAGCACGTTGCCCGGCTTGAGATCGCGGTGATGGATGCTGAGGGCATGCCCGGCGGCCACCGCCTCGCAGACGTCGCGGAACAGCCTGACACGCTGTTCGAGTGGAAGGGCGAGTCTCGCGGCGTGGAGCGTGATCGGCTCCGCGCCGGGGATGTACTCCATGACGAAATAGGGGAACTGCGTGCCCCCCTGCTCATGGATGCCGGCGGTGTAGATCCGGCACACCCAGGGGTGGCTGATCCGGCCGAGGAGCGACATCTCGCGGACGAATCGTCTTGTGTGCTCGAGATCGAGCCGCCCCGGGCGCTGAACCTTGACGGCGACAGCGCGCTTCGGCGTCTCCTGCTCCCCTTCGTAGATCCTCCCCATCCCCCCTTCCCCGATGAGGCGGACGAGGGTCACTTCGCCAAGCTGCTTGCCGAGCAGCGGATCGGAGGGCTCGGGGGATCCCCGCTCGACGGCCTGCCAGATCGTCTCGAGATCGAAGGCGAGCGTCGGATCGGTGTCCGCCGTCGGAGGCGACGGCGGGCTCGCGGCTGCTCCGTCCTCGTCGGCAGGCTGTGCCCTGTTTTCAGCGGGATCACTTGCCATGGATCGGATCCTTGCGGTCAGTCGATCGTCGGGGGGGTGTCGCCGCAGGCGTCGCGGATGCGTTGCTTCACCTCATCCCACCGTCGTTTCACCGTCCGCACCGAGCAGCCCAGGTGCGCGGCGACCTCGGCCTGATCGGCCCCGAGATACCAGGCGAGGTCAAAAACCTCTCGCTCCCCCGTGGGGAGGCGCTCGGCGAGATCGTGAAATGCGGTCCAGCGGTCGATGTCCGGATCGGCGGCGTGAGGGTCTGCGGCGAAGGCGACTCGCATCACCACCTCGCCGTCGACGATCGCCGAGTTGCTGTCGTGGTTTGAGGCATACGACTCGGGGCCGCGGTGCTTCCGCACGAGGTCGACGAGTTCGCGGCGGATCTGGAGGGCGGCGAGGTGGACGAGGTGCTTCGGGCTCTCCGGAACGGTCTCATCGAGGGCACGGAGGAAGCGGAGCGAGGCATTTTGGACGACGTCGTCGGTGTCGTCCCAACGGCGGACGGCCTTGAACGACTGAAGCATCCGATGGGCCATCGACCGCATGCGGCCGGTCATGAGCTCCACGATCCGTTCCCGCGCGGCGGGATCGCCCGACCTGAGGGGCTCGAAGACCGCCTCGAGAGCGTGGCAGAGCGTCGCATCGGTCGCTGGAGTGGAGCGTGGCATGGAGGAGATTCCGATAGACGCAAGATTCTATCAGGCTCCCTCCCCCCCCGCAGGTGCATCACCCCGGCATCGTGACCGTGACCCACTCGGACGTGGCACTCTTCTGGCTATCCTCGGCGCGGACGGCGATGCGGATCGTCGATCCTGGGGTGAGGCCGGCGATCCGCGCGGTCGTCGTCGGGGCCGTCACCCCGGCCACCTTCCGGGCCGCTCGCCGTGCCCAGAGGAACACCGAGTAGCTCTTCGCCCCTCCCACTCCTTGCCACGACAGATCGATCGTCGTCGCCGACACGACCTTGATCGTGATTCCCGTCGGCGTCGTGACCCCTGCCGCAAGCGTCGCCTGGACCGTCGCGGCGGCGCTGCCGGCGCTGTTCCAGGCCTCGAGCCGCCAGGTGTGCGTCGATCGGGGGACGAGCCCCGTGAGCGTCGCCGACGTCGTCGCAGCGTCGTAACTTGCGATCAGGGTCAAGGCTCCACCGGTCGTCTCGTAGAGCCGATAGCCACTCGCCCCCGAGACGCTCCCCCAGGTCAACGTCGCCGTCGAGGAGGTGACGGCCACGGAGAGGCTCGCCGGCGCGGCTGGCGCACTCGGCGCGGCGGCGCTTCCCCAGGCGACCAGATCACGCACGAGCGCTTCGGCGACCGGGGTCCCGCGTCCGGTGACGAGGTCGTAGCCGGGGCCGGCGGTGAGCCGGGGGGTGCCGTTGCTCGCGCCGGAGACGATGTCACGGAAATCCGTCGACGGCAGACTGTAGAGCGCCGGGAGAAGTTCCTTGCGGCCGTCGAGCGGCCCGGCGCCGCGGAGGGCGCGCCCCTGGGCGACGATCGCTGCGATTCCGGCCCACTGGGGCGTGGCGATGCTCGTCCCGCCGTAGGCCACCCACGGCGTCTTCGCCCCATGGGCCTTCGAGTCGCAGACGGCCAAACCGGTGGCTGGATCGGAGACGAGCGCGACGTCGGGCGTGGCCCGCTTGTTCGTCGTCTGCGTGACGACCCCTGCCTGATAGAGAGGACGGGGCTCGTAGGCACTCACCCCGCCGCCGCTGCGCCCCCAGGCGGACTCGACAGCCACTCCTCCCGTGCCGAGCTTGAGGGACGTGCCCCCGATGGCGACGACGTTGGGGCTCATGGCGGGATAGATGCCCGGAGCGCCCCAGTCGCCACTGGCGGCGAAGAAGCTCACCGGTGGATGCCCGGCGGGGGTCGTGAAGGTGACGTCATCGGCGGTCTCCCCCGCATACTCCGCTTGTCCCCAACTCATCGACACCGCCACGACACCGGGCGCCGAGCGGGCGTATCTCACCGCCGCGAGCATGTCGGCGGTGGCGTTGCTCTTGGCTTCGACCAAGAGGATCGAGGCGCCGGGGGCGATCGCGTGCGCCCACTGCACGTCGAGGCAGGTCTCGGTCGACCAGGAGGGATTGTAGGCCGGGAGCGCCGTACCGCCGGTCTGATTGACCTTCCGGAAGGAAGGCGGGGCGGGGAGCCCGAACGTGGCGTTGAAGGTGGCGAGGTCGGCGGCGACGTTCGGGCTGTCGTAGGCGGTGACGATGGCGATCGTCGTCCCCCGCCCGTCGGCCGGCGTGCCACCGAACGAGAGCTGATCGAGCCCATAGGCACGACGAATCTGCGCCGGTGTGAACCCCGTCGGGCCGGGGGACGCCATGGGGAGCGTCTCACCCCGCAGCGCCGTCGACGTGGCGGCCCCGAGCCAGGCCGGCTCGAAGGCCGCGCCGGGGAAGGCCCCGGTCGAGACGGAGAGCGCCTGTCGGGATTCGAGCGCTTCCGGGGCGTGGAGACGCGCTGGTTGCCCTTGGGCGCGATCCCGTGCCGACGCTGGCCACCAACTCATGGCGTACTCCCTTCGCGGCGACCCCTCCCAGCGGGCAAACGCCCGCTGCGGCGCTCGTCGGCCAAGGCCCTCGTGGCGTTCGAACGATCGGGCCAACGGAAAAACCTTCGGCAGAGGGTGAGTCTCGGCCGGTGCCCGATCGGCCCGGACGTCAGCCCTCCGCCGTTCGGCAGGGTCGCCGCGCGTCAAGGTCGACGCCAACCACCCCGTCGATGGGGCCGGGGGTGCCGGGCGGAGCCGCGTGGAGCGAGGGATGTCGCGGGGATAGGATTTCCTCGAGACCGACATCTCCATGGTTTTAGGGGGGGGCTGTGGCACGGGATTCTGAAACCCCCCGGGATGCTTGCGGAGCGGCCGACGAACCGGCGACCACGGCGGCGGCTCGGATCCTTGCGGCCAGGCTCGGCGCGGTTCACGATCTCCTCCGCGGAATTGCCGGGGGAGACGAGTCCGAGGAGGCGGTCCACGACCTCCGGGTGGCGACACGACGGGCCGGGACAGCGCTCGACGGTTTCAAGCCACTCCTTCCCGCGCGGCGGGCAGGTTGGTTCGAGACCCATCTGAAGCGGCTGCGTCGCGCGGCTGGCAAAGTTCGCGATCTCGACTCCATCCTCGATGGCCTGCGGTCCGAAGAGCTGGGGGGGAAGCGGCCGAAGCGCGGAGTCGATGTGGTGCGCGCCATCGAGATCGTGGCGAAGAAGCGTGCCAAGGCGCGGAGGGCGTTCGGGCAGGCGGTTCGGCGATTTCCCGGCTCGAGGACATGGCAGGCCCATGCCCGAAAGCTGATCGCTGCGATCGACGGGAACAAGGCTGCCCTACGCTTCGACCTTCTCGCCGCGGAGAGGCTCGGCGGCATCGTTGGCCGATTCTTCACGGCCGTCGCCGATGGGGCTGGTGACGCCGATGCCCTCCACGCGATCCGGATCCGGGCCAAGCAAGCCCGCTATGCCATCGAGATCTTTGCTCCCACGCCGTCGCCGCCGCGGCAGCGCTCTCTGGCGACACTCGAGCATCTCCAGGATCTGGCTGGCCGCTGCATCGATCAGGCCACGGCAGCCGCCCGATTCGCGCGCTGGGCGCGGCGGGCCGAGGCTCGGGCCGACCGGAAGACGCTTTCCCTCCTCGCGGCGGCAGCGGCTGCAGGTGCCGAGACGGCGCGACGAAGGGCCGTCGCCTGGTTGACGCCAAGACGCGTGAGCCAGGTTCAGCGTGACGTCACCCGGATGCAGCCCAACTGAGGGCCGAAGAAATGGATCAGCGCCGGTCGGCCGACGTCGATCGCGCGTCGTCGGTGAGCGAATAGCCGGCGAACAGGGCGGCGACGAGGGCCGCCATGACGGCGAGCAGGATGTCGATGGAAGCCATGGTGGTGGACCTCGGTGAAGCCGGCAGGCCCATCGGTCGAGGGACAGGCCTTCCCTTACGACAATGCTTCGGTTCCAGCTCGAATCAAGTGTTTGTTCGCGGAGAACCGTGCGGAATACGGCAGGTGCTTTGACACTCGGTGATCCCTGGCACCGGGCCCGGTTTCCAGCGTCAGGCGGCCCGGGTTTTCTCCCCCGTGCGGGCACGGTGCGACGCCCGGGAGAAGGGAATGACCCTTGCCGCCGGCGTGCTGCGGACGAGGTTCATCCCCCCCTGAAAATGGTGCGCCGAGCCGGGGACGGTTCGGCCGTCGGGGATCAGGCCCCCGGCGTCACCGTGAAGTTCGACCGAGCCGTGGCGGGTGGTCCAGCGGGAGGGAACGACCTCCTCGAACCGGACTCGCTGGACGTCGGGGCCGACGCCGGTGGGCTTGAGGACGATCAAGTCCCCTTCGATGAACGCGTCATGGGCGCGGAGATCGCGCTCCCAACGCGCGAGGGTCGGGGGCTCGTCGTCGCTGTAGCGCATGGAGACGTCGAGCCGGCCGTTGGCGTTGGCCCGACCGTTGACAGCCGTTCCCTCGTCGACCAGCGTGATCGACTCGGCGACATACTTGGGGAAGCCGAGGTGATGCCCTCCCTGCCTGGCGACCCACGTCGTCACCGGCATCGTCACCGGAAACCATCCTTCGACCCCCTCGTGCGCCGCGCGGAGGAGCATCGACCATTCTTGATAGCGCGTCAGCGGCCAGGGGCTGCACCGGAGGTAATCGACGAGGAACAATTTCACCACCGGCCTGTCCGGCATCGCGAGACGCTCGGGGAGATACCGGCGGTAGCGGCCCGGATCGTCCGGCGCGAAGTGGGCGGTGATCGCGGCGAGCTCGAGGAATTGGCCGCCGCTGTGGGCATAGAGGAGCCAGTCAAGGAGCGTCCGCATCATCGGTTCGACCTCGGGGGATAGTTGGCGAAGGTTCTGCGGAGACGGGACGGTAGCGAAGCGGCCATTCTGCCGCCACCGCAGTCCTCCGGAGCGACGACTTCGAAGCGGATTCCGCTGCGATCTCGTCGGCCGGGGGCGTCGCCCTCGCCGCCGGCGTTGGCACCGCTGTGGTCCGCGAGCAGACGCCGCCACGGCAGCCCCTGGGAGCCGCGGAAGACGGAGAAGCACCGGAAGACGGTATGGAAGGCCGCTGGGGCGGGGCGGTAGGTGAGCGGTTCGGCCTGTCTCCATTGGCAGCCAGTCTGTCTCCATGGGCCTCCGATCCTGAACGCCAGGGATCTCCCTCCAGTCCGAGCCACACGCAGGCCGATTCCCACGACGGGAAAGGCTGGATATACTCCGTGTTCCCGCAGTTTTTTCGGCCGAAACGCGGCTGTTTTCATGATCCGGGTTTGCTCCCCAGCGGGAGCGGCAAAATCCGGCTTCGATGGAGACAGCAAGGCACACAGCCCGAAAAAAGCCTGTTTGGAGGGTAAGCGAATGGTTAGCGGCCACACTGGAAATGTGGTGCCGGGAAACCGGTTGTGGGTTCGAATCCCATGCCCTCCGCTTTTGTTGATTTCCGGTCGCCACG
>JBIIQL010000155.1:0-7400 GCA_044342095.1 Pirellulales bacterium | reverse complement strand
CGACCGCGGCGACCGGCTCGGCCTGGCGACGATGTGCATCGGACTCGGCCAGGGGATCGCGCTGATCGTGGAGAGGATCGGGACGTGACGACGCGCATGGAGCCGGCGGCAGCGGTCGACGAGGCGCCGGGCCGGGCCCGCGTCACGACGCTCGTCGATCTTCTCCTCGCCCGCCTCGACGATGCCGCCACGCGGCCGGCCCTGGCCACGGAGCCGTCTGCCAGCGACGCGACGACGACCTGGAGTTGGCTCGAGACGGCTGCGGCCGCCGTCGATCTCGCTGCGGCCCTCGAGGCGACCGGCCTGCGGCACGGCGATCGCGTCGTCCATGTCGGTACGCATTCGGTCGATTGGGTCGTCGTCGATCTCGCCTGCCTCCTCGCCGGCGTCGTTCATGGGGCGCTCCACGCCGACACGCCGCGTGCCGAACTCCTCCGCCAGATCGCTTGGCTCGAGCCGGGAGGTATCGTCCTCAGTGGCGACGATGGGCCGTTTGCCGCCGCCGAGCCGGCCCGGCTGTTTGCCGGGCTTTGCGATCCGCGGCGCGTCGTCGATGGGCGTTGCCCGGCGCGGCAACGGGGGCTGCGCTCGGCGGGGCTCCGCTCGGAAGCCTGGCAGAAACGCGCTGCCGATCCGAAGGCGCTTCGCCACGAGGTGGCGCGGCGCGCGGCCGCCATCGACCCCGACGCGCCGGCGCGGATTTTCTTCTCCTCGGGAACGACCGGACGGCCGCGGGGCTACGTCCATTCGCAGCGGTCGCTCGCCACCAATGCGCTGGCTGCCGCGGCGATCTTCCTCGACGAACCGGCCGACGTTCGCCTCG
Source organism: Pirellulales bacterium (assembly GCA_044342095.1). Classification (GTDB taxonomy): domain Bacteria; phylum Planctomycetota; class Planctomycetia; order Pirellulales; family UBA1268; genus QWOP01. Next base: position 6,577 of record JBIIQL010000155.1, on the reverse strand, counting down.
CCTGGCTGCCGATGAGCCACGCGCTGGCGTGCACGGGGGATCTCTCCACGGCGCTGGTCCGGGGGGGGTGTCTCAACGTCGTCCCCGACCGACGGCGATTTCTCGATGCCTGCCGCTTCCTGCCGCCGACGGTGATTCTCGGCGTACCGGCGCTCTACGAACGGCTCGAACGGGGCGTGCGGTCGGGGGCGATCCCCGATCTCGCCGCGGCGCTCGGCGGTCGGGTGCGGGTCTGTATTTCCGGCGGCGCGGCGCTGCGGGAACGGACGCAGACGCTGTTCGCCGCGCGGGGCATCCCGCTCGTCGAGGGCTACGGGCTCGCCGAGGCCGGTCCGGTGGTGGCGCTCGACAGCCCGCGCGGATACCGGCCGGGGTGGGTCGGCAAGCCGCTTGCCGGCGTCGACGTCCGGCTCGATGCGGCAGGCCAGCTCCTCGTCCGCACGCCGTCGCGGGCCCTCGCGGAGCTGCTCTCCCCCGACGGCACGCCACCGGCCGACGAAAGTGCCGTACCGCAGGCCGACACCGATGCCGGATGGATCGCCACCGGCGACACCGCCGAGATCGCCGCCGACGGACGGATCCGCATCACCGGACGCGTCGTCGACACGTTGGTCCTTTCCACCGGGGCGAAGATTCCGCCGGCCGAGGTGGAGCGTGTCCTCGCCGATGACGCCTTCGTCGCGCAGGTGTGTGTCTGCGGCGATCGGCTCCCGGCGCCGGTCGCCTTGATCGTGCCGGAGCCCGCCGTCATCCGCGCGGCGCTGCGATCGCTCGGGGTTCGCGTCGCGTCGCGCAGGGCGGCCCTTTGCCATCCGCGGCTCCTCCGTTTTCTCGCCCGCAGGATTGCCACACGGCAGGCGTCGCTTCCTCGTCCCTGGCAGGTGCGGCGCATCGTGCTCGTCAACCGCCCCTTCGACATCGACCATGGGGAGATGACCCAGTCCATGAAATTGAAGCGTCCCACGATCGCCGATCACTTCGCGACCACGCTCGACGCCGCCTCTGCCCCCTCCCCGCCGCGGGGCGTGGCGGTCGTGCCCCGCGGCGACGCCCTCCCTTCCCCTCGCGCTACCGCCGGCATCACCGCGGCGCTGTGGGGGCGACCACGTGGCGACGACGGTGGTTTTGCCGCCGCTGCCGCCCTCGCCGCGCACCCGCTCTCCGACCCGATCGCCAGCGTGCTCGAGGAGGCCACGCGGCGGCTCGCTGCCCTGCGGGCCGAGAGGATGCTCTATGCCCCCGCGCCGGAGACGGGGCTCCCTCCGGCTCCCCTCGATGACGCGCCGCCGCCGCCGGAAGGGATGGTCACTCCCGCCGCCGAGGCGGCGCTCGGGGAGACGGGGCTGTGGGGCGTGCACGTCCCCGTCGCCCATGGCGGCAGTGGGGGGACGGTCCTCGATCTGGTGAAGAGCGTGACGAGGATCGCCGGGGTGGTCCCATCGGCGGCGGGAATGCTTGCCGTCCACTCCTCGATCGGGGCGGTGTCGGCGCTCGTCGCCTTCGGGACACCGTCACAGCAGGCCCGTCATCTCCCCGGCCTGGCGGCAGGGAAGCCGTTGTCGGTGTTCGGTGCCACCGAGCCGGAAGTCGGATGCGACCTCGGCGCGGTGGGGACGACGCTCTCCCGGGTGGAGGGGCGGCTCGTCGTCGACGGCACGAAGATGTTCATCACCAATGCCACCTACGGCCGGCTCGTGAAGCTCCTCGTCGTGGCCGATGGCAAACCGGCCGTGGTGCTCGCCCCTCTTCCCGACCACGACACGCCCAGTTTCCGCCTGCTGTCCTACGCCCTCCACCCACTCCGTCACACCTCCAACCACGCCCTCGAGTTCCGCGGCTTCACGGTCGACGAGCAGGACGTCATCAAGGGCCCGGGAGGCGATGCGATGACGGTCGTGTGGCATGGCCTCAACCGCGGCCGAAGCACGCTCGCTGCCCAGGCCGCTGGCACCCTCGGCCTGCTCCTTTCCCATGCCCGCGAGCATGCCCTCCGCCGCACGACGTGGGGCCAGCCGATCGCGTCGCGGCAGCTCGTCCAGGGAAGGCTCGCGCGGATCGCGGCAGCCAGACTGGCCTGTGAGGCGGTCTCGACCTGGGCGGCGGCGACGATTGACACCTCAGGGGGTGGAGGGGGCGAGCTCGAAGCGATCACCGCCAAGGTGGTGGCGAGTCAGGCCGTCCGTGAGGGGGCGATCGACGCCCTGGGAATCCACGGTGGCCGGGCGTTCCTCGTCGGCCATCCGCTCGGCGATTCCTTCCACGATCATCTCGCCGTCGGCGTCTACGAAGGGGAGAGCGATCTCCTCGGGCTGGCGCTTTTCAAGGGGCTCTTCAAGCGTCATCCGCTTGCCGAGAGCCTCAGGCAGGGAAGCCGGTTCGGTGCCGCCGTCGGCTGGCTCGGCTGGCGCGTGGCCCGGTGGACGGACGCCGGGCAGGACGCGGGGATCCTCGACCGCCGTCTGCGGGAGCATGCCGCGGCGGCGAGGAAAGTGTTGGCCAGGAGCGCCGTGGCGATCGACCGGGCGATCCGCCGGCATGGCCGCGGGCTGGCGGAACGGCAACTCGAGGTCGGAGCCCTGTCGGCGACGGTCCGGGATGCGGCGAGCGTCCTCGCCGTGGCCCACCATGCCGATGTCCGGGGGGACGATACGGCGACGGCGACCGCCGATGTATGGTGTCGGTTGGCCCTCGCCCGGGCCACCGGCCGCCGGCTCACGCCGGCCGATCATGCCGCGATCGGCGCCCTCGGACGGGGCGTGGTCGAAGGCTAGCGACCGCTGGTCACCAGTGCCGGCCAGGCACTGCACAGATACCAGGCTCGCGGGGTGGTCCATTCGACGAAGGCGTCGAGGACCGACCTGGAGAGGAAGGCCTCGGAGAACGTGCCGCCGGCCGGATCGCCGGCGCTGCGGGCCGCGACGTCGAGGCCGAGCAGTTCGTCGAGGACCCCGCGGGGGCGGATGTAGCGGACGACCCGGGCCGTGTCTTTGGTGAGGCCTGCCAGTTCGACGGCCCGGTCGACGGCATCCTCGAGAAAGCCGATCCGGTCGACGAGACCGGCGGCCTGGGCCTGCCTGGCCGTGAACACCTGCCCGGTGGCCACGGCATCGACCGCCGCTTCGTCGAGCTTCGGTCGCCCTTCCCGGACGACCTCCTTGAAGCGGGCGAACATGTCGTCGACGAGGGACTGGAGCACCTTCCGCTCCCGCTCCGCAAGCTCCGGCGCCCGCTCCTTCGTCGGGGAGAGCATTTCTTTCAGCGGGCCGCTGGTGATCGAGTCGTCGGTGACGTCGAACTTCCGCAGGGCCTTGGAGAAGTCGTAGTGGGGGATGATGACGCCGATCGAGCCGGTGAGCGTGGCCGGCTCGGCGAAGATCACGTCCTCGCGGCCGCCGTTGGCCATCGCCACGTAGTATCCGCCGCTGGCGGCGATCGAACCCATGCTGACGACGACCGGCAGATCACGTTTCTTCACGAGCGTCGAGAGCCGGTGGAAGATCTCGTCGCTACCGGCGACCGTGCCTCCTGGCGACTCGACCCGGAGGACGATCGCCTTGACCGATTCGTCCTCCGCGATCCGGTCGATCTGCTGGCGGGCGAATCCCGATCCCCCCATGATCGCCCCGACGACATCGACGATCGCCACCCGGCTGGGGGCGTCCTTGGAGAGGGAGTGCCAGCGTTCCTCGAGTTGCCCCGGCTTTTGGAAATAGCGGGCGTTGGCCCCGAAGCTCACCACGGCCACGAGGGCCGACACGCCTGCGATCGTCCACGGGACCCACGAGAATCGCCCCCGGCGCGGAGAAGACTGCGGGGCGGGGAGGGACGGAGGATTCATCGCGGCAGGCTCCCGTGGGGTGACCTCGCTCCAGCACCGGCGGGGAAGCCGGTGTCGGGGTGGAACGAAGGATCATGTTGCCATCCGGAGACGGGGACCGCTACCCTTGCTGGGAAGATGATCGTGGAGAATCCTCTCGTGAGGGAATCGTCCACGCTCTCGACAGCCTGCTCGGCGGCGACTCCGCCGGAGGCCGCCACCCATCAGGAGCGACGCAGCGTGATCGTCAGCGTGAGCACGGAGTGTTTCCCGGAACTACCCTTGGCCAAGGCCATGGAGCGGTTGGCGGAGCTCGAGTACACCGCCGTCGAGATCGACGTCCACGAACACGGGGGGCATCTCCAGCCTGCCCGGGTCGCCGCCAATCCCGACCTCGCGATCCGCGAGTGCAGCGATCTGCAGCGGCTCCGCCCCGTGGCGGTGTCGTTCGTGGCGGCCGAGTCGCCGACGATGTACGACCAGTTCGAATCGTGCTGCCGGCTGGCGAAGTCGCTCGGCGTGGTGACGATGGTCGTGGAGTCGTCGGAACTCGGCACGCCATTCAACGGCGAGATCGAGCGTCTCCGGAAGCTCGTCGCGATCGCGGCCAGCCTCGATGCCATCGTGGGGGTGAAGACCGAGGCCGGACGGATGACGCAGGACGCCGAGACGACGGCCTCGCTGTGCCGCAACGTCCCCGGACTGTGGGTGACCCTCGACCCGAGCCACTTCATCTTCGGTCACAAGAAGGTCGCTAGCTGGGAGTCGATCCTCAAGTACGTCTGCCATGTCCACCTTCGCGACACCAAGCCCGACGCCTTCCAGGTACGGATCGGGCAGGGGAACGTGGAGTATGGCAAGCTCTTCAACCAACTCGAGCGGGTCGGCTACAAGCGCGCCTTGAGCGTCCACCTGCCGCCGCTGGAGAACGTCGATCAGGTGGCGGAGCTCCGCAAGATGCGGCTCCTTCTCGAAAGCCTGCTCTGAAGCCCACCATCAATGACGGAGGGACGCGTCCTTCCCTGGACGCGTCCCTCCCACTCGGTTCATGGGCTCCATCCATGGAGCCTGTCGAACCGGATGCTCACTGCCGCCGTGCCGATGCCTCGGCGCGGCTGGCCATCTCGGCGTAGGTCTTGCTCCGCTCGTCCTCGCCCTGCTCGGCGTACATCATCGAGAGGTTGCCGTAGGCGAGGGCCAGGGCCGGCTCGTCGAGGAGTCGGTTGTCGACCGCGGTCACCATGCAGTCGATGCCGCGGCGGCACAGATCGAGGGCGTCGTCGCGACGGTCGACCTGCCAGTACGACACGGCCATGCTCACGTACGACTCGCCGAGCCGGCCGACTTCGCCGTGCGATTCGAACGAGGCGTTGCGGTCCCAGTAGGACTGCGTCTTGTCGAACCAGGTGACCGCCGTGGCGTGGTCACCGTTCTGGAGGCTGTGGAGGACACCGATCCGGAAGAGCAGATCACCTACCGAGGCCCGTTCGGCGTCGGTCAGTTCCCGCTGCTCGGCACCCCGTTCGAGATAGGCGACGGTCAGCGTGGCGTTGTCGAGGAGGTCCGACGCCTCGCCACGCTTCTGGCTGGCCGAGAGGGCGTCGGCGAGGCCGAGGCCCACCTCCCAGTCGACCTGGCGGCGCTGCCAGGCATCGGTGAGATCGTCGTTGATCCGTTCGCGGGTCACCAAGAGCCGCTTCACCCAAGGGAGTGGATCGACCACATCGCTGCCGGCGGCGGCGGCGAGGGCCCCACGGCACAGCTGGATCTCGAGGAGGGGACGATCGGCGGCATCGGGATCGATGTCATCGACCATCTTCGACGCGGCGGCGAGCCACTTGGCGACCACTTCCCCCTTCCGCTGCCATTCCCCCTTGGCGATCGCCACCGCCATGCCGAGGTTGGCGTCGAGGAGGACGTCGCGGGAGGCTTCGCGAATCGACTTCGAACGGGCCTGACGGAGCTGCAACGCGGCCCGGATCGCGGTGTCGAAGTGCTTGACGGCGGCCTTGTTGTCCGGCGTGCCGCACTCGACATCGATCCGCCCGAGCATCCGTTCGACCTGTGCGGGGCCGACTCCTTCCAGATGCGGCATGACCTTGACGGCGAGCACGCGCTCCCGCGCCTCGTCGTAGCGTCCCAGCGCCATCAGCACGCTGGCGATCTTGAGACGGGTCCAGACATCCTCGGGGTCGAGTTCCTCGGTAACCGTTCCGAGGGTCAGAGCCTGCTGCCACTTCCCCTGCTCGCAGAGCAGCGCCAGGAGCATGCGGCGGGCGCGGAGGTGCTGGGGATCGAGTTCGACGGCGAACTTCAGGTCGATGATCGCCAAATCGGTGTCGGTCTCGATCTCCCCCTCGGCGCGGAGCACGAAGGCTTCCGGGTCGAGCGGCTCGATCATCACCGCCAGGGCCGAGCGGGTGCCGGGCTTGAGGCTGAAGATCAGGCCGCACTCGGGATAGACCTCGCCGATCGACACGCCCGATTCGTCGAGGATGGAGACGGAGTTGAGATCGCCGATCTCGAAAAAGGTCGACAGTTCGTCCACCGACAGTGGATCGGAGAGCTTGATGCGGATCGAGTCGACGACGTCACCGTCGAGCGTCGCCTCAGCGCGCTCCAGCGGCCCTTCCTCGAGGGCCCAAGCGTAGCCCTTGGCGCCGTCTTCACGGGTGAACGCCTCGCCGAGCCCGAACTTCGGCTCCATCTTGGCCCGCAGTTCGTTGCGGGTGGTCTTTCCGGGGCAGATCCCGTTGAACG
>JBIIQL010000154.1:0-7401 GCA_044342095.1 Pirellulales bacterium | reverse complement strand
CCCGAGACGGCAGGGAACTGGAACCCGACGGCCCTGAGGGGATCGACCTTGGCCGTGTTCACGGTTCTCCAGTCGTCGGCCAGGATGCCGCCGGTGTCGCCGGAGTTGGGATTCCAGGACCAGTAGGTCCAGCTGATCCCCTGCTGTCCCGCGGCCAGATCGCTCGTACCGTTGCCGTCGAGATCACCCCCGAGATAGTTCACCAACTTGGAATACCAGGCCTGGTCGCTGGCCGTGGCGAGGTTGCTGCCAAACTCGCCGAGCAGGACCGGCGCGGTGCCGGTGCGGAAGAGATAGCCCCAGTTTTTGTCCCAGACGGCGGGCAGGTTGTTGGGGTAGCTCGGATCGCTGAAGTATTTCTGCTGGTAGACGCTGGCTGGGTAGTCGTGGGCCGAATAGACGAGCCGCCCGGCCGTGTTCAGCCGCACCGGAGCCGCACCGGCATTCGAGAGATTGCCGCCCCACCAGTAGCTGCCGGAGGAGGCCGTCTCGATTCCCTCCACGATGACGAGCAGATTGGGATTGGCGGCAAGCACGGCGTTGCCAGCCCGTTCAGCGGCCAACCGCCAGTCGTTGACGCCGCCGTCGCCCCAGGTGGCGGGGCCGTGCGGCTCGTTGTGGAGATCGATGCCGATCACGGTCGAGTTGCCCGCATAGCGAGCGGCCAGCATCGAGAGGTTGCTGATCCACGTGCCCTCGGGATAGGCGGACGAATACCAGAGCCCGGAGGCATTGGCGCTGTTGCCGGCCTCCGAGCGGTGGTGGTCGAGGACGATCTTGAGCCCGATCTGGCCGGCATAGGCCACGATCTTGTCGATGATCTGCAGGCCACTGTGCCCCTTCAGTTCCGGGTTCTTCGAGAAATCGATGCTGTTGGGCGTGCTCCCGGAGTCGAAGAGCTGGTCGCTGTAGGGGAGGCGGATCGTGTTGAAGCCGAGCGACTTCATCTGATCCATCATCTCCCTGTAGCCGCGTGACCAGAGGCCGTGCGGGGCGAAGGTGCTCGTCTCGAGGCCGAACCAGTTGACGCCGGCGATCCGCACCGCGTTGTTGTCGGCGTCGAGAATCTGGCTACCCGACGTGTGGAGATAGCCACTCGCCGCGGCGGCCTGAGGATTGCCCTCGGTGATGGAGAGATCGCCGACCGTGATGCCGGGAACGGACGTTGGAGGGGGCATCGTGCCGTGATCGTGGCCACCGGGCTGGAGCTGGCCGATCGATGTCTGGGAGCCGTCGGTGACCTGGCCCACCGGGCCGGTCGGCGTCAGCAGCGATGACCGGCTGACAAGCGTGAAGTGCTCGGCAGGGTGGCCGAACGGCACCTCGAGTTGATCCTCCACGATCTGGTCGTGATGGAATTCGACGTTCCCCGCCACGAGTTGGGCCTTGGTCAGGCCCACGAGCAGGATGCTCTGGTTGGTGGGCAGGACGGAGATCAACAGGCCCTCTGCCGTGTCTGTCACCGAGAGCCGCTCGCGGGTGCCGAAGTAGAGGAAGCTGAGCTTCATCGTGGCCGGATTGAACCCTTCGATCCGCTGCCGGACTCCATATTCGTGCGACCGCACGTAGACCGTGTTGCCGTCCCGCGGGCCGATGCCCTGTTCCCAGGAGACCACCCCGCCGATGTCCTGACGCAGGTGCTCGTTCTGGACGACGCCGAAGTTGGCCATCGTGAGATCGCGGTAGCCGATGCCGCGTAGCACCTGGAACTCGGGGGTCGATGCCCACGGATTGACGATCGCCACCTCGCCGGCCTCCGTCTTGGCGATGATCAGGTTGTGGACCGACACGTCGGCGAAGTCGAGGCGGTCGCGGGAGGGATCGAACCCGACGATGTCGGCGGCCGCCGGGTTGACGAGGAACACGCGGCCCGTGGTGCCGTCGATTGGGGTCGGGGTCGGGGTCGGGGTCGGGGTCGGGGTGGCCGCCCCGCTGCCGACGAGCGTGATGTTTCGGAGCACCGCCGCGCTGCCGCCGGGGGTGGCGGTGAAGCCGAAGGTCGTCGAGCCACCGGCCGCGAGCGAGCCATTCCAGCTCTCGTTGCGAACGGTGTAGCGGCTGCCCGACCGACTCGCGATCACCCCATTCCAGAGGGTGGTGATCTGGCCGTCGAAGTCGAACTCGACCGTCCAGCTGCCATACGCGAGCCCGGTGGTGTTGCGAATCGTCACATCGCCATTGAAGCCGCTGCCCCAGTCGCTCGTGACAGCGAATTGGACCGCCGTGGTTGGCGTGGGCGTGGAGACAGGCACCGGCGGGGGTGTGGGCGCCGGGTCATTGTTGAGGATCGTGACGATGCCGCTCCGGTCGGCGATCGTTGCCCGCGTCGGCGACGAGAGGTTGATCGAGAAGGTCTCGTTCGGCTCGTAGGCACGGTCCCCCTTGATCGCGATCAGCACCTGCTTGGTGGTCGTCCCGGCGGCAAACGAGACGCTGCCGGCCTTCGCCACGAAGTCGCTGCCGGCCGCGGCGGTGCCGCCGGCCGTTGCAAATCGCACGCTCACCGTATTTGACGCGGGCTGCGAGAGCCGCAGGATGATGGCCGCGTTCTTGGTGCCGGCGTCACCTTCGGTGATCGTGACGTCGTCGATCGAGATCGACGGCGGCGTGATCGCCATCATCAACCGCGGCTCGAGGGTTTCTGACGACAGGCAGAGGCCGGTCTTTTTGGAGGCGGCGGCCACTCGTCGTTGAAAGCCGCGGCGAAGCTGCCGCGAAGCGAAGCGAAACCGGTCGAGGTTGAAGAAGTCGCTGAGGCTGCTGCCATGCATGGGATGTCTCTTTCGCGTTCTGCGGTTGCCCCCGCCGCTCCAATCTGTACGGCGCGGACAGGAACGCCGAACAGCGGCGCGATTCGCTGACCGTCTTCGGCGACCGCCCCAGCGACCGAGGGGGGAGCGGGTTTCATCGAAGAAAACGGGGGTCGCCACTGGCGGCGTTCATCCGCCGTTCATCCTCGATTCAGATGGCGTTCATGCTCGGAAGAAAGAATCATTCGAGAAAGAAGTGTCGTTGGCGACTGGACACTTGGTGGGCGAGCATCCGGATCACGGCCAATTGACGGCGCCATAGAGAACAGTGGCAACACCGGCGTCACTCAGCCGGGACCACCTCAAGGAGTACCGGCGGCGAGCCCTGGCCGCCGTCGGCGGTGGCGCGGAGATGGAAGAGGCGCCGGCCGGGCTTTGCCACCGGGGAAGCCGTGATGAAGAACTCGCGCTCCGATTGCCCCTCGACGATCAGGAGGCCATTGAGACCGATGTTGTCGACGTAGCAGCCGAAGGGAAGATTGCGGCCGGAGTCGTCGCCGCCGAGCTCGATCCGATCGGCGAAGTCGTGGCGATCGGCCTTCACGCGGGCTTGGATCGTTTCGCCGGGGCGGATCTTGAACGTCAGTGGTTCGCCCGGCACCGTCGGCCCCTTGCCATTGGCGTCGAGGATCGCGACGGTGAGCTTCGGCTTCTCGGCCAGTTTCAAGTCGCCAAGCGACCCCAACTCCTGCACCACCTCCTGGCCGTCGATCGTCGCCGTCGCCTTCACGACCACAGCCTTGTCGGCCGCTTCGTCGGGGGCGACCGCATCGGCCGCGGCATGGAGGAGGCCGATCGCTCGCTCCTGCCCGGCCTCGATCTCCACCGGCCCATGAAACGTGAAGCCCGCCGGGAGGTTTTCAATCGTCACGCGCACCGGGCCGTCAAAGCCTTCGTCGCGGGTCACGCTCACGGGGATCTCGCGGCCGCTCCCTGGACTGACGGCGAGGTCCTTGGCGCCGACTGACGCGGTGAAGGAGGGGCGCGGCGGGCGGATCGTGAGGGTATAGCCCCACGGCTCGTTCGGGAGCTTGGCGCCAAACCCACGGACGTCACGGACGCGGGCGACATACTCGCCGTCGACAGGCGCCGTGAAGATCAGCTGCGCGTCGGTGCCGAGGCGGCGATTGGCGGCGTCGTCGTTTTCAAAAAACAGGGGGAACACCGGCAGACCGGTGGCCTCTGGCTGGGCGCCAGCCGGGAGTGGGCGGACGATCCAGGCCGGCTCGCCGAGGGCGTGGGTGATCGCGGTGGTGTCGAAGAAGGTCTGCCGGGTGCCGGTGCCGGGATAGACCTTGAAGCCGGAATCGGGGCCGCGCGGGTAGAGCCAGAGCCTGACCACTTCGCCACCAGCATAGAGGTATTCGTCGAGCTCCATCTCCGTCCAGTTGTGCATCCGGAAGTCGTCGGACTGATTCGAATCCTTGCCACGGAAGGTGAACCAGCTGTCGCGCGTCGCCTGGAGGACGACCCGCTCCACCGGCTTCCCGTCGGCATCGAGGATGGCCAGATGGGCATCGAGCTTCGAGCCGGAGCGGGCTGCGTTCACTTCGAGAAGGAGCGGCTTGCCACGTCGGGCGGTGAAGCGGACGAGATCGGCCTCACCGGGGCTGTCGATCCGGCCGGCGACCGTTTGCTCTTCCGGCGCCGATCCTGGGGTCGGCGGCGCGGCCGGCGCCGCCTGAGGCGGTGTGGCGGCGAGCGGGTCGAGGGGGGCTTCGAGGAGCTCGAGCGATCCATCCATCCGGCCGACGAGGAAGCCCCCCTGCGGCCGCGCGAGAAGCGCCGCGGCGACATCGCTCTGCCGCGGCAGCGGCCCCGTGGCGGCGAGGTCGGGAAGCGTCCACGCCGAGAGCGTCCGATCCTCGGCGGCGGCGAGCAACCGGCGGCCGTCGGGCGAGAGAGCGAGGGCCACGATCGGGCTCTCGTGCGCGAAGCGGGCGTGGAGCTGCGGGTTGAGCCCCGGCTCGTCAAGGGTGACGAGCTTCCAGAGGTGGATCCGCTTGTCGCGACCGGCGGCGACGAGATGACCGCCGTCGGGGGTGAAGAGGACGGCACGAACCTCCCCCTGCGGCTCTTTGAGCGTGTCGAGGCGGACGCCGTCGCTCGTCCGCCACAGCTTCACCGTCTCGTCGGCGCTCGCCGAGGCGAGGAGCTTCCCGGTGGGATGCCAGGCGAGATCGAAGATGGCGCCGGTGTGGACGTCGATCGTGCGGACGAGATCGCCTGAGGCCACATTCCACAGCCGGATCGACCGGTCGTAGCCAGCGGTGGCCAGGAGCGTGCCGTCGGGGGAGAGCTCGGCGTCGTGGAGGAGATCGCGATGGCTGCCGAAGGACCGGACGAGCGCGCCTGTGGCAGCGTCGCGGAGCTGGGCCTCGCCGGCGAGCCCGGCGGTGCCGCCGGCAATCACGAGCTGCGTGCCATCAGGGGAGAAGTGCACGGCGTTGACGCGCCGCGGGAGATTCTCGAAAGGGACCGGTGGGGCGAGGCCGGCGAGGACGACGATCCCCGTTCCCGACGCGACGACGACGCGGCCGCCATCGGGGGACACCGCGAGCGCCGTCACCGGCTTCGGGCCGGCGGCGGCGGGAAACGTCGGGACGACGAGATTCTTCAGAATCGAGGTGTCGCTGGCAGGGGGCGGGGCGCCGGCAGCCACCCAGGCGGCGAGCGTCGCCTTCTCGGCCGCGGTCGGCTGCGGCTGATCGAGCGGCGGCATGTGCTCGTCGCCGCTGGCCTCGAGACGGGCAAGCAGGAGCGAGGCCCGGACATCGCCGGCGGTGAAGGCCGGCCCGGAGGAGCCCCCCTTGGCGAGCCCTGCGAAGGTCTCCATGTTGAGGTCGCCGGCGGCATCGCCATCGTGGTGGCAGCCGGCGCAGCGCGTGCGGAGGATCGCGGCGACGTCGCGCTCGAACGACGGTGCTGCAGTCGCGGCCGATGACGCGCCGATCGCAACGAGGATCGCGGCGGCTGTAGCAGCGGGGAGGAATCGGGGGCTCATGGCAGGGTCCTGGATGGTTTTGCCCACGTGAAGTCAGTGTCGGAAGAGGAACTCACGGCTGGTCATGAGCGACCACCACAGGTCTTCGACGGCGGCGCGCTTCTCTTCGGGGGGCACGGTGGCGAGCAAGTCGACGAGAGTCTTTCGCTCGGCGTCGGTGGGCCGGCGCGAGAGGCAGCTGATCCAGGCCTCGTCGACGATCTTCTCCGGGGAGGGATCGGTGGCGAGAAGCTGCGTCACCCGGCTCTCCTTCGCGGCGAGCTTGTCGTTGATCGTCGAGCCGTTGGCGAGATTGAGCACTTGGACGAGGCTCGGCTGATTCGAGCGCTCGCACTCGCAGGTGATGTCGCGGGCATTACGGCCGAAGACTTTGAGAAACGGATTCTTGACGGCGGAGTCGTGGAGCTGGAGGGCGCGGGTTCCCTCGGCGTAGCCGGTCACCTTCTCGGTCGAGCCGTCGTTGAGGGCCAGCTCGGTGAAGGTCTCGCGGACGCCGGTGACGTCGGCGATCGCGTCGGAGAGGACCTCGGCCATCAGCCGGCGGGGGTAGGCGCGGGCGAACCAGCGTCGGTCGTCGGCGTTGCCGGGCAGCGGCGTGCTCGAGCGGCGGTAGGTGTGCGACGTGAGGATCAGCCGCATCAGGCTCTTGAGATCGTAGCGATGCTCCACCAAGTCGGCAGCCAGCGCCGCCAGGAGCGGTTCGTTGCCGGCCGGGTTGCTGACACGGAGATCGTCGACCGGCTCGATGAGGCCGACGGCGAAGAAGTTGGCCCACACTCGATTGACGATCGCGCGGGTGAAGTAGGGGTTGTCGGGCGCGGTGAGCCAGACGGCGAGGGCCTCGCGGCGGTCGCCGGCGGCGGCCAGCGGCAACGGCTGGCCGTCGAGCGGGGCCGGCGGCTGGGGCTTGCCGGTCCGCGGCTGGAGGAGCTCGCCGGAGTCCTCGACGAACAGCGTGCGCTGTCCGTCACCGCCGCGCGAGTCGCCCCCCCAGCCCTTGGCGCGGACGCGCGAGAAGAGGTTGGCGAAGGCGTAGTACTGGTCGTTGGTCCATTTCTCGAGTGGGTGGTTGTGGCACTTCGCGCAGCCGATCGAGAGGCCCAAGAAGGCCTGGCTCGTGTTCTCGGCCATCGTCTCCGGATCTTGGTGGACGGCGAAGAAGTTCGTGGCGCCGTTGTCGAGGCTCGAGCCGCTGGCGGTGACGACGTCGCGGACGAACTCGTCCCAGGGGACGTTGGCGGCCACCCGGTCGCGAATCCAGCGGTAGTAGGCGTCGACGGCCTGCGGACGGAGCTTCGATCCGGTGACGAGGAGGATGTCACTCCATTTATAGGACCAGTAATCGACGAACTCGGGGCGGGCAAGGACAAGCTCGACGAGCCGCTCGTGCTTCCCCGGGGAAGCATCGGCGAGGAACGCGCGAACCTCCTCGGGGGTCGGGAGTCGTCCGATCGTGTCGAGGAAGGCGCGGCGGATGAAGGTGGCGTCGTCGCAGGGGGGGGAGGGCTCGAGGTGGAGCTGCTCGAGCTGAGCGAGGACGAGGGTGTCGATGACGTTGGCCCGCGGGGCGGCGGCGAACGTCGCGGC
>JBIIQL010000286.1:0-5281 GCA_044342095.1 Pirellulales bacterium | reverse complement strand
CCCGCCCGCGCGGGGGGGGGTGGGCCCCCCCCCGCGGGGGGGGGGGGGGGGGGGCGCCCGCTTTCCCACTCGGGCTCCAACACCACCTGGACGTGCGTCGCCTGGGTGGCCCCGGGACGCGACTTCTGCCTCCTCGGGGCCACCAACACCGGCGCTCCGGCAGCAGCCAAAGCCTGCGACGAGGCGGTCTCGGCCTGCCTCGACCCGCGACTCCTCCCCCTCACCGACACCGCGGAACGTCGCTGACGGGGGCGGGGACTTGCAGCCCCGGCAACGAGCGGGTCGATTGGAGCTTCCCCCGGGTTGCCGCGAGTCCGATGCCCTGGTCCGGGGTGTGCCCTGGAAAGGAGTCCTGCCGATGCCCCGCCGTGCCTCAGCCAAACCTTCTCCCGCCGGGGCCGAGACGGTGTCCATCGAAACGGCTCCGTCTGCCGAAGCCGCTTCCCTCACGGCAGCAGCGGCCGTCCCGTCGAACATGCTCCTCGAAGGGGATTGCCTCCAGTCGCTGGCCGGTCTTCCCGATGGCTGCGCCCACCTCGCCTTCGCCGATCCCCCGTTCAACATCGGCTACGACTACGACACCTACGACGACCGCCGCTCCGCCGACGATTACTTGGCATGGTCGAAGCGCTGGATGGGGGAGATCGTCCGCGTTCTCCGCCCCGACGGCACCTTCTGGCTGGCGATCGGCGACGAATACGCCGCCGAGCTGAAGGTGATGGCCACCCGTGAGCTCGGGCTCACCTGCCGGAGCTGGGTGGTGTGGTATTACACGTTCGGCGTCAATTGCCGACAGAAGTTCAGCCGGTCGCACGCCCACATCTTCCAGTTCGTCCGCGACCCCGCCGCCTTCACCTTCAACACCGAGGCGATCCGCGTTCCCTCGGCGCGCGAGCTCGTCTACGGCGACCGCCGTGCCGATCCCAAGGGACGACTTCCGGACGACACTTGGATCCTCCGTCCCCAAGACCTCCCCGAGGGATTCGCCGCCGATGGAGATACCTGGTATTTCCCTCGGGTTTGCGGCACGTTCAAGGAGCGTTCCGGCTGGCATGGCTGCCAGATGCCGGAGCAACTCCTCGGCCGGATCATCCGGGCCTCGAGCCATCCGGACGATCTCGTCATCGATCCCTTCTCGGGGAGCGGCACGACGCTCGCCGTGGCCTCGAAGCTGGGAAGACGGTATCTCGGCTGCGAACTTTCGCCGCAGTACGCCGCGAGGATCCGGGAGCGACTGGCTTCGGCCCGTCCGGGGGATCCCCTCGATGGGGCCCCGGAGCCGCTCAAGAGCGTGCCGGCGACGGAGGACGGCCGCCGCTTGGGAGAACGCCCTACGGCAAAAAAGAAACGCAGCCGGGCGAGGAAGGCGGCCGGGGCGCTCTTGTTTCCCACCGATCAGCCGTGATTGAATCGATCGCCCCGAGGAAAGGATTCTTCCCGGAGCCGACCGGCCGGGGATGAGGGCCACGCATGGCAACGTCGAAGTCGCGGCGCACGGCAAGGGATGGGGCCGGGCCCCCGCAGGCACTGCCTCCCAAAGCAGACACTCCGCCACCGTCCAACGCGGCCGGGGGAATCACCGCCACACCGGCGGATGGTGGCCTGTCGATCGACCGGCTCGCGCGGGCCTTCGCCTCGATGATGGGCGTGGCCGATCCCTACGGCAGCGGCACTCCGACCGACGGCGACGCGGGGGTCGAAGTCGATCCTTCGCCGAACCTCGACGAGGAGGACTTCGGGTCGGGGGAGCACGACGCGGCGTGCCGGGTCAGTCCGGGAACGATCCTCGAAGCCCTCCTGTTCGTCGGGCTGCCGGGGGGCACGCCGCTGGGGGCGAAGCGGGTTGCAGGGCTGATGCGCGGGGTGCGCCCCCAGGAGATCGACGACCTCGCCGCCGAACTGGCCCGCAGCTACCGGGCGAACCGTTGCCCCTATGAGGTCGTGTCGCTCGCCGACGGTTGGGTGATGCGACTCCGCGAGGAGTACGCCTCCCTCGGCCGCGTCATCGAGAGCCGTGCTCGGCTTGTCCGGCTCGATGCCGATGCCCTCGACGTCCTCGCCGTCGTTGCCTGGAACCAGCCGGTGGCGCGCGATCGATTCGTGGAGCTCGGATGCGATGCTTCCCCGAGCGTCTTGCGGCTCCTCGTCCGTCGGGGGCTCCTCGAACTTGCCCCTGGCGACGACGGCACGCCGAGCTATCGGACGACGCGGAAGTTTCTCGACGTCTTCCACCTCGCCCGGATCGAGGATTTGCCGGAGCCGAACGCCCCTCCGGGGTGACGTCAGCCCGGCGCTGCCCGGTCTGCCACCCAGGCGAGCGCCTCGGCGGTGGTTGTGAGGATGCCGTCGAGCTGCATCTGGCGGATGCGGGCGAGCGTCTCCCCGAGTCCAGGGCCTGGGGCACAGCCGGCACGGATGAGATCGTGGCCACCGAGCAGCGGTGGGGGATCGAGTTCGGCGCGGGGGCGTTTGAGGCAGGCGGTCACCCAGGCGGCGAAATCGGACGGGCCACCGGCCACGGCAGCCCGGGCCCGAAGGATGTCGGCGAGCACTGGGCTGTCGCGGTGGGCGAGCCAGGGCTGCAGGGTCGACCAGGGACGCTTCATCGGGAGTTCGTCGGCCCGCCGGGGGTCCAGGTCGTCGAGCGCCCCCCGCAGCCAACAGGCACTCGCACCCTCGCGGTTGGAGAGCCGCAATCGGGCGATGACCAGAGGGAGCGCAGCCGGCTGCCCTTCGGCGAGGATCGCCAGCCCTGCTTCGAGAGAGGATTCGTCGAGCGCCTCCACGACGCGAGCCGACCGCAGCCAAGCCCGCTGTCCCTCCACGTTCCCCTCCGCCGGAGTGAGTTCGGGGAGGACGACCGGAGCGAGCCTGGTCTCGGCGAGGAGTTCGAGGGCCCGACCGCGGCCCCGGCGGGAGAGCATCGCCCGCAATTCGGCGGCAATCCGCTCGGGGCTCACCGTGGCGGCACGGGGGGCAAGCCGCTCGATGGCGGCCCGCGTCTCCCTGTCGAGAACGAAGCCGAAGCCAGCGGCAAAGCGGACGGCCCGGAGCATCCGCAGATGATCCTCGCCGAAGCGAAGCGCGGGCACGCCGATGGCCCGAACGATCCCCGCCTCGAGATCGGCGCGGCCACCGACATGATCATGGACATCACCCGTTCGGGGGTCCATAAAGAGGCCGTTGATCGTAAAATCCCGCCGTTTGGCGTCCTCTGCAGCGGTCGAGAAAGCAACGCCAGCGGGGTGTCGGCCGTCGGTGTAGGCCGCATCGGTGCGGAAGGTGGTCACCTCGACCTGACCACTCCCCCGCGGTCCGATGACCGTGATCACCCCGAACGCCGCGCCGACCGCGAGCGTCCGCCCACGGCCGAACGCTTCCCGGACGACGTCGGGCCGCGCCGAGGTGGCCACGTCGTAATCGGCGGGCGTACGGCCGAGGAGTTCATCGCGAACGCACCCCCCCGCCCACAGCGCCTCGTGTCCCAACGCGCGCAATCGATCGACGACGCTGCGGGCGAACTCCCTGGCCTGCTCGGGATCAGATGCGATGGCTGCCATGGCGATTGTTAAGTTGACACCATTCAAGCCCACTCATAAACTGCTCATAATTCGGGTTTCTGGGGATTGTGGCCGAACTCTCGGTACGTTTTTCGCGTACTGACTCAAGGTCACCTTGGGGTTCATGGGGATTTCGTCGGCCGGGCATCTGCTCGGGCTTGGCTGGGTTTCTGCGCGGCCCCCTGTTCTCGCTTGTGCGTCATTCTTCATTTTTTCATGGCTGCCCTTTTGGGTGGAGGTGTTGCATGTGTGTTCGGACCCTCGAATCGAATCGACGCGGCTTCACGCTCGTCGAATTGCTCGTCGTGATTGCCATTATCGGCACGCTCGTCGGGCTCCTGTTGCCTGCCGTCCAATCGGCCCGTGAGGCGGCCAACCGCAGTTCTTGCGGCAACAAGATGAAGCAACTCTGCTTGGCGATGCAGAACTTCCACGACTCCCGGAAGGTTCTGCCGGCAGCGTGCGATCGCTATCCCTACACCGCGACGACGTTCAACACCAACGCCACGGCCACCTCGCCGGCGGCGTTCAGCTTCATCTGCCACATCCTTCCCTACATGGAAGAGACGAATCTCTACAACTCGCTCTCTTCGAACACCAACCGCTTCGGCCGTGGGGCCGTGCCGTTCGGGGCCACCACGCTCGGCCAAGGCACGCAGCATGCGTCGCAGACGGTGCTCTCCGGCCTTGCCTGTCCGTCGTTCGGCGGTCAGGGGGTCGTGCAGTTGGCTGCCGGCAGCAACTTCAAGTCGCTCCTCGCCGGTTCGCTTCCCTACAACCAGATCGGGATCACGAACTACAAGGGCATGGCCGGCCTCCTCACCTATGCCAAGGCCGGCAGCTTCACCTCGGCGATGACCGACGACGGCGCCATGCCGCTCAAGCCGGCCCGCTACTCCAACGCCGACACCGACGCCTGTCCGCAGTATGGCCAAGGGCTTGCCGCGATGCGTGACGGCACCTCGAAGACGATCATTCTCAGCGAGTCGAAGGAGGCCGGGAACTCGGCGTGGATCGACGGCATGCAGACGTGGGTCTGTGCGGTTGCCGACGACACTGGAACGCTCCCGGTCAACAACAACGGCACGTGGGTGACCACCGGCGTGCAGTCGGCCCTCGGCTACGGCCCGACCCAGACCGCCCAGGGGCGGGTCGCAATCAACCACGGCTCCCGCGGCACGTTCGGCAACTCGGCCTGGGGCCCGAGCAGCGATCACTCCGGCGGCTTGGTCATCAGCGGGTTCTGCGACGGACACAACAGCACCATCGCTCCCGACATCGATCCCGGCGTCTACTTCGCTCTCTGCACCCGTGACGGGGGTGAGTCGACCGGCGAGTGATCGGGCGATCGTTCGCCTGCGATTCCAGCTTGCATGAGCCTGAAACTGCGGCAGCCGGGGGCCTCCCTCCGGCTGCCGTTTTTTTTCTTCTGAGGATCGTGGCGTTGCCAGCCGAAAGTCGTCGAGGCATCCTTGGAGTTCTGCGAGCCCTTCCTCCCGGAGCTACGAACCTGATGAGCGATCCCAAGCGCGACGACGTGCCCCTCGAAATCTCCCCCAAGGAAGCCGCCCGGATCCTCGCCGACGCTGGCTCACACCCCTGCCTCCTCCTCGACTGCCGTACCGACGAGGAGCATGCTACCGCCCGGATCGACGGCTCCGTCCTGATTCCGATGCAGGAGATCGCCGGGCGGCTCGCGGAACTCGACGGCTGGCGCGGAA
>JBIIQL010000153.1:0-7408 GCA_044342095.1 Pirellulales bacterium | reverse complement strand
GACCGAGACGTTGAGCACCCGGGCCGCCTCGGGGCAATCCATGCCGAGGAAGAAGATGTCGCTCCAGCCGGCGTGCGACAGATCCATCCGCACCGGCGTCGATTCCTGCAGGAGCGGAAACGGCGTCCTGGCGCCTGGCGCCCCGCGCCTGAGCAACTCGGGGCGGATGCGGAGCGGATGATCGTCGGGATGGCCGACCCGGAACATCCACTGATTGCCACGGATCGACCGCACCGACTGCCGCACCTGATTGGCGAGGGTCTGCAAGCCGAGCTCGCGGTAGGCGCTCGCAAGCGCGCTCGACAGGGCCGCGGAGGGGCCATCGGTCTGCTGCCTCGCGAGGAGGACGTCGATCGCCTCCTCGAAGCGCCGGCCGAGGAGGTGGTGGACGGCCGAGGGAGGAATGAGACCGGCCGTCGCGGCCGATTCCTCGAGCGACGCGGGGAGATGGTAGCGATGGATGGAGGCGAGGAAGAACAGCGTTCGGACGCGCCGGTAGAGATTGGGGCAATCGCGTCGGTAGGCATCGAGGGCCGCCGAATCCGCGAGGAGCACCGACGTACCCACGCCCCGACAGGCCTCGTCGACCGAGCGGTCGCGCGTGGCCGGATCTGTCGCGGTGATGATTCCGACGAGCCTGCTCATGACACCTGCGGTTGCCGGGCGAGGAGTTCGACGACCTGCGTAAGCACATGGGCACGGTCGCGCCCGGAGAGGGCCAGGGCCATCTGGGCGGTGAGCAGGCCGTACGGAAGGCCGAGATCGTAGCGAGCGCCCTGCACTTGATGAGCGAGATAGCGCTCCTGCCGCGCCAGGCGGGCAAGCGCGCCCGAGAGATTTCTGCGGCCGCCATCGTCGGTCGAGGCGAGCAGTTCGAAGATCGCCGGCGTGAGCACGTGCATGCCGAAGAAGCAGAGATAATGACCGGCCCGTAGCCCCGGAACGACGAGCTCCTGCTCTGCCTGCGTCGGCGTCGGTTTCTCGAGGACGGTGTCGATCTCGTAGAGCCGACTGGCATGGGCGACGCGGCGCCCACCGACCGCCCCGAACCACGGGAGCATGCTCTCGCGCGTCGGCTGCACCGCCGACACGGCACACTTCTCCCGACGCGCCGTCTCGACGAGCTGCTCTGCACAGCGCGACGGAACGTCGCTGACGTAGAGGTGGTCGCCGACGAAGTGGAGGAACGGCTCGTCCCCGACGAAGGCCCGGGCACAGAGTACCGCTGCGCCGTAGCCGTTGGGCTCGTGCTGGGGAATCATCTCGAGGCGGCCAGGACGCCGATCGATGGCTGCCAGGAACGCCGACTCATCCCCAGGCCTGACGACGACGGCGATCTCATCGGCCCCGGCGGCAAGGGCCTCGTCAACGATGATGCCGAGCGCCGACCGGACCACGCCATCCCGGTCGACGAGCCGCTGAAGCGGATGCTCCTGGGGGGTTTTTCCGGCGGCGGTGATCACGGCGCGGCGGAGATTCATGGCGACTCCGTGATGAGGGGAGGGACTCCTGAAGAATCGCTCGTGGGCCTTGGAAATGCAACCCGCCACACGGACTCCGCCCGAAGCACCGATCACGCCAGGGCGGCGGCCGGTCGCGCCTCGCCCCGAACGTCGTAGAGCTCACGGAGATGACGACGGGCAACTTCCGACCACGCGTAATCGGCCCGCACCCAGGCCCGCCCTCGCCGCCCCATCGCTTCGAGCTCCGCTTCCGGCAGCGACGTGGCCTGCGTGAGCGCCGCCGCCAGCCCGGCGACGGTCGGCGCGACGCTCCAGCCACAGGCTTGCCGCTCGACATCCCCCCACGGCGCCGCGGTCGTGACCACCGCCGGCACGCCGCTGGCGAGCGCCTCGCCGACGGTGAGGGCAAAGGCCTCGGAGCGGGACGGGAGCACGAACAGGTCGAGGCCGGCGAAATGCTCGCCGAGTCGATCCATCGGCACGGCGCCCCCGATCTCGACATCAGCGCCGATGCCGAGCCGCTCGGCAAGAGCGTCGAGCGCAGCGGTCACCTCGGCCGGCCCAGGCCCGTCGATCGCCAACCTCCACCCCGCGGGACGGGCAAGGTTCCAGGCTTGGATGAGGATGTCGAGATTCTTGATGGGGAGGATCCGCCCGAGGTATCCGGCTCGCCGTGGGGCAGCCGCCGTCCGTCCGCGCGGCGCGTCGGCGGGCGGCACGATCCCCAGCGGCACGAGTACGGGCTGGCAGCCGGGAAGGAGCGAGGCCAACTCCTCCCCCTCCAGCGGCGAGGTCACATGGAGCGTGTCGGCAGCCACAAGCGCGCGCCGCAACCAGCCTTCCCAGACGGCTCGTTTCCGCCACGGGCTCTTCCGCAGCGCCTCCCGCCTCAGCATCCCGTGGGGGGAGACGACGAGCGTCGCGCCGGCATCGACCGCCGCCGCCGCTGCGGCGAGCACCGGCGCCACCCACACGCCATGGAGATGGACCACGAGCGATCGACCCTCGGCCCGGGCCGCCGAGGCCGTCACCTCGACCACCCGCCGGACGCGCCGCGCGGCCTGCCATTGCCCACGGGGGTGCCACGGCGCGGAGACCGGATCGAGTGTCACCCCGGATCGCCGGCCGGCAGCGGCGATCACCGCGCCGAGCGGACCGGCATGCTGGCCAGTGATGCCGACCGGCACCCCGATTCCGGCGAGCCCCTCGGCCAACTGCCCGACGCAGACCGGCACGCCGCCATCATCGTCGAGCGTGCTCGACACGAGGAGGACCCGCGGCAGGGAAGCGGACGCGGTCCGGCTCGACGGGCTCATGCGCGGAAGCTCCTGACGGCGTTCATGGTGAGGTGGGAGCGGCGCGTTTTGCCCCCGGCACCGGAGGAGCGCGGCCGCCGGGAACACCCACCGGGCCGCTCGATCGATCGGCTGGCCGGTGAGGTGGTGATGCCTTAAACTCCCCGCCATGAACATCACGTACTGCTGGACCGAGCCTTCAGGATACCTTGCCGCCTGTCTCAATGAACTCGCCCGACGTCCGGGGGTGAACATTTCACTCCTCCACTGGGCCCCGTCATCGATCGCGCCGTTCGATCTCGGTCTTTTTCGGGACGTCACGCCGCGCGTCCTTTCGGAAGGGGAAAGGCAGGACACCGCCACGGTGAGGGACATCGTCGCGGGGACTCGGCCAGACGTCGTCGTCTTCGCCGGCTGGGCGCACCGCCCCTACGTGAGCCTCCTCGATGAGCCGCGCCTCCGTGGGGCGAAGTTCGTGATGACCGCCGACACGGCCCTGCGATTCACCTGGCGGCAGCGACTGGCTCCACTGCGGATCGGTGGGCTCCTCAAGCGAGTCGACGCCCTCAACGTGCCCGGGGAGCGTGGCTACCAAGTGATGCGATTCTGGGGCGTGCCCGGCCGGAAGATCACCCGCCTCCTCTATGCGATCGATTACGAGGGCTTCCGCGCGGCGGGCGAGCCACGCTTCGCCGACGCCGCCTGGCCGAAGCGATTCCTGTTCGTCGGCCGCTACGTGCCCGCCAAGGCGCTCGACACGCTCGTCGAGGCGTACCGGGCCTACCGACGGGGCGTCACCGACCCGTGGCCGCTGACCACCTGCGGCGCCGGCCCGCTCGAGTCGCTCCTCGCGGGTGTCGATGGCGTCGACAACCGTGGGTTTCTCCAGCCCGCCGACCTCGGCCGGGTGTTCCGCGAGGCGGGAGTGTTCGTTCTCCCCAGTCGCGTGGAACCGTGGGGGCAGGTGATCGTCGAGGCGGCCGCCTCGGGGCTCCCGGTGATCTGCAGCCAGGACTGCGGCGCCGGCGTCGAAATCGTCCGCGATTATCAAAGCGGCTTCATCATCCCCACCGATGATGTGGAGGCCGGTTGCCGGGCGCTGACCCGAATGCATCACTCACACGCCGGGCTCGCGGCGATGGGGCGGGAGATCCGCCATGCGGCTGCGGCCTATTCGGCCGAGCGCTGGGCCGACAACCAACTCGGCCTGTTCAACCGCCTCCTCGGGCAGCCGGACTAACGCGTGGGCGTTGTCAGTACCCTGGCCCCCGACTACGACGCGGTGGGGGCCAACGGCGACGGGGCGGGGAGGAGCGGCCGCGACGGCGGGGCCGGCAGTGACGGGGGAACGAAGACCGGAGACAGCGGGGCTCCGGCCGAACTCCGGCGAGCCAAAGCTACTTGACGGTCGCGGAGGTGCTTCTTCCACGCCCCACCCGCCGGTTCCGTGACTGCCCAGCCGGTCAGAATGATCGCCAGCAATCCAACTCCCCCGGGGGAAAAGAACGACGACTCGGCGAGGTTCGTGAGCATCGACGTCAGGAATACCGCGAAGGGGACGATGCCGCCACGGCTGGCACAAAGCACCAGGAGCCCGATCCAAAAAAAGACCATCACCCCCAAGGGAATCCCGAACTCCTCGAGGATAACGAACGGCAACACCCCCTTCTCGACCGTCGCCATGATGGGGAGGCCGAAATACGGATCACGCACGATGTTCTGTCGCCTCTGCGGCGTTGAACCAACGCCGAAACCGATCCCGCTGAGCGGGTGTCGGCGGATGTTTTCGCTCATCGTGTCGATCAACTCCTGCCGTGTCGACATCCCCTGCTCGAGCAGTGAAACGTCTTCTTTCTCACCGTATTTCAAGAGAAACTTCCTCAATCCCCCGCCGATTTGCCGGCCAGCGACGATCAGCAGGAGGAGGAAGAGCAAGCCTGCCACGCCGAGCCGGGCCGCAACGATCCGCGGATTCTCCCCCCGCACGAACAGGACACTGCCGAATAATTGAACGATGAATGCCAAACCGACGCCCCCAGCCAGCGCCACCGCGCTGGCGCGAGACCCGGTCCAGTAGAGCTCGATGAGAGCAAGGCCGAGCAGGAGCACGCGCCACCAGCGCAGCGGCCGAATCGTGAGACATTGCGCCATGAGGGCGGCCGCCACGGTAGCCGCAATCATTCCCATGGTCTGCGAGTGATAGATCACGCCGCAGAAAAAGCTCGAGAATCCCATCATCCCACGGCCGGCGAGGCGCATCGGCAGGCCGAAGAGGACCACGAGCATCAGGCTTCCGAAGATCGTCTGGATGGTGAGGTGCCGCTCGGCCGGGGCCATCCAGCCCCAACCGCACAATACCGTCATGAAAACGACCGAGAACGTGACTGATTTGAGGACCGAGACATCGGTGATCAGGCTTGCCACCATCGAATGTCCCACGATCAGGACCAGCACCGTGATCGTCGCGGCTGCAAGACTGCCTACCTTCGTCGTCGATGTACGGCTCGGACCATGGAGCAGGACCGAGAAGGCAGCAGCGAAGAAGATGACGAATCGCAACTGCGCGGCGTAGAGGGGCGATCCACAGAAAACATGGCTGATCATGTTGAACAGCCAGCAGAAGAACAGGGAAAGAATCGCCTGCCGACGCCCGGTCAGGGCCCAACCTGCGAGCACGACGTAGGCGAGCGCCGAGGTCGGCTTCGACGCCACGCGGAGGATCGTGGCCAGTACCGGAACGATCAGCAGTCCGATTTGACTGAAACGGAAGTTCCCCCGCTCGAGCCGCGCGGGCACCCTGGGGAGAATCTCGCTCCATCCTCCGTCATGCGTCGTCGCGGACGCTGCATGGGTCATGGGATACATGGCAGGTATCAGAAAGGTGCTGGTCAGCGGGAGGAAGACGCGCGATTGGTAAGCCCGTCGAGGAACAGCCGGACTCCGACCGCAGGGGCATGCTTGGCCACCACGGCATGAACAAGCCGCCGCCTCTCTCCTCTGATCCTACCGCCCGAAAGCGTCCTTTGCAGCGCCTCGGCGAGGGGGCGCACGCGGCCAGCAGCCACGACCCTCCCTGCGACCGGATCCTCGACCAGCACGGCCGCGCCACATCCGTCGGTGCAAACCACCGGCGTTCCGGCAATGAGCGATTCGTTCACGGTCATCCCCCAGCCGTCGTGGCGGCTCGGCAGAATGCAGCAGTCGCTCGAAGCGATCTCCCGACGGATGGCGTCGTTGGGAAGCGGGGCGTGGAACCGGATGCGGTGAGAAACGGGGGAGCGGGCGGCGGCGCTACGGAGGTCGCCGAGGAGCGGTCCATCGCCGTACAGATCGCACGACCATTGCATCCCCTCCAGCCGGGCCAAAGCGGCGATCAGCAGATCGAACCCCTTCCGACGAATCATCTGTCCGACGGCGATGAATCGGAAAACATCGTCCGTGGGCTCACCGACGGCTGGCCATGGTCCAGCGGGTGCGGCGAGATAGTAGCCGAAGTCATGGATCTTCTCGGCGGGGACGCCGATCGACTCGAAAAATCGCCTGCCGACTCCCCCGATCGCGAGCACGAAGTCGAAGCGATCTCCCCATCGATGGACGAGGACGCGCCCCCGCGCTCGCTTCAACCACCCGGTCCAGGGCCCCTGTTCCGGCGCCTCGGAGAGGATCGCGAGACGGGCCGACGACCCTGCCAGGAGCCTGAAGGCCCGCCACACGATCGCGTGCGAGAAGAAACCGGAGAACACGTGGAGCGAATCGGATCCACGGTGGGCGACCAAAGCGTTGAATCCGTCCGCCGACGCGACATCGACGACGCGCACCTGCTCGTGGGGCAAATGCCGCCAACCCTGAGAGACTCGTTCGGCTGGTAACCCGGACTCCGCGGCGAGGATCACCTCGCAGGGAACCGCTGCCGAAAGGGCCTCGAGGAAATCGTGTTGGTGCGGGCTCACGATCGGCTGCCAGAAGACGATCCTCCGCAGCCTCGCCGGTAATCCGCGACTCACGTCCGCACGACCTCGGCGAGGGTGCCCGAACGGACGACCCGGCCACGGTCGAGGCGGTAGACGACGTCACACTGCTCGACGGTTGAGAGCCGATGGGCGATAATCACAAGCGTCTTCGCGCCGTGGAGCGCGTTGACGGCAGCCATGACCTCGCTCTCGGTGCCGGTGTCGAGGGCGCTGGTCGCCTCATCGAGCACGAGCACCGCCGGATCGTGGTAGAGCGCCCGGGCGATGCCGATCCGCTGGCGCTGGCCACCGGAGAGCCGCACGCCCCGCTCCCCCACGACGGTCGACAGGCCTTCGGGGAGCGTGGCCACGAAGTCGTCGAGGCGGGCTGCCCGGATCGCCCGTTCGAGGGCCTGCTCGTCGATCTCCTCAGGGGGCACGCCGAAGGCGACGTTCTCTCGCAACGACTCGTCGCAAAGATAGATGCTCTGCGGGACGTAGCCGACCATAGTTTGCCAACCACGGAGGTTGTCACGGATGTCGACGCCGTCGACCGTCACCCTCCCCTCGGCCGGCTCGAGAAGGCCGAGGAGGACGTCGACCGCCGTGCTCTTGCCGGCTCCGCTGCCACCGATGATTCCGACCGCGGTGCCGTGCGGGATTTCGATCGACAGGCCGTCGAGTGCCGGAACGGGGGCGG
>JBIIQL010000003.1:0-23253 GCA_044342095.1 Pirellulales bacterium | reverse complement strand
GTCGCTCTCGCCCTCTACGCGCGCAGCTTCTTCACGGCTGACATGCCGCCGCAAGGGGAGGCCGCCGCGGCGATCGATTTCTGGCGCAACAACGCCCGGCAAACCTGGATGAAGGTCGACGCCCGCCGCTCGCAGGGGCATCTGGCGATCGCGCTGTTCCGATCGGGCGACCGCGAGACGGCGCTGTCGATCATCGACAGCCTCCGGCAGCGCGCCGTCGACGCCGACGTGAAACCGGGCGAGGAGAAGGATGCCTGGCAGGGGATGTGGTGGCGAGATCCCCACCCGGCCTGGTGGCAGTGGGCCGCGGCGCCGATCGAGACTCAAGGAGTCATGATCGAGGCCTTCGACGAGGTGGCCGGTGACCGTGAGGCCGTTGAGGCACTCCAAGTGTGGCTCCTGTCGCAGAAGCGCACGAGCCAGTGGCGCGGCAACCGCGCCACGGCCGATGCCGTCGGCGCGCTCCTCGGCCGCGGCGCCGATCTCCTCGCTTCGACGGAGCTCGTGACGGTCGACGTCGGCGGCGAGACGATCGAGCCGGGGAAGGACGGCGCGCCCCGTGCCGAGGCGGGCACGGGCTTCATCGAGACGCGCTTCACGCGCCGTGAGATCGAGCCCCGGATGGGGAATGTCACGCTCTCGCGGAAGGAAAAGGGGCTCGCCTTCGGCGGCGTCCACTGGCAGTATCTCGACGACATCGCCAACGTCCCGGCGGTGGGGCGCGCGGAGCTGGCGATCGACAAGCAGCTGTTTGTGAAGCGGCAGACGAAGGCCGGGCCGGAGCTCGTGCCGGCGGACGCGGACGGCACCACGCGGGTCGAGGTGGGGGATGAGATCGTCGTCCGCCTCGTGGTCACGAGCGATCGCGACTACGAGTTTCTCGAACTCTCCGACCACCGCCCGAGCCTCACTGAGCCGGTCGACGTTCTCTCGGGGTGGCGGTGGGCCGACGGGGCCGGCTGGTATCTCGCCGTCCGCGACGCCTCGACGCAGCTGTTCTTCGAGCGGCTCCCGCGCGGGACGCACGTCTTCGAGTATTCGCTCCGGGCGGCACACCGGGGCACGGCCTCGAGCGGGTTCGCATCGATTCGCAGCCGCTACGCCCCGGAGTTCTCTGCCCACTCTGGCGCTATCGCCCTGGAGGTGGAATGAGGGGCGGCGTGCTATTCTCTCCCGTATGAAACATCGACCGGACCCGACCGAACGCCGCCGCCGCGACGAGGATGGCGCGGAGGTGAGCACCGAGCTCGCCCGGGAGCGCAACCGCGAGGCGGCTGACCGCACCTTGCTCGCCTGGATTCGAACGAGCCTGGCGATGGTCAGCCTCGGCTTCGGCATCGAGCGCTTCGGCCAGGCGGCGGTGAGCCTCGACGGCGGAGGATTCTCGCCGCTCAAGACACGGTTCTACGGGGCGACGCTCATGGCCCTTGGGATCGTGGCGACGCTCGCCGGGATGTGGGAGCACCGGCTCGTCCTCCGAGCGTTGTCCAACGACGACTATCGCTATTCCGACCGCCCCCCGATCGCGCGCTGGCTCGGTGCCGGGCTCGTCGTCGTGGGGATCGCCGGGCTGGCGGCGATGCTCGTCGCCTTCTGAACGCTCAGGAACAAGCCGTGGTCTGGGAGCATGTCTACGACCCGCTCGGTTCCCCGCTCCTCTCCACGCTCGTGGCGACGCTGCCGCTGGTGGTGCTGCTGGGATTGCTCGCCGGCTGCGGGTGGTCGGCGCAGCGCGCAGCCCTCGCCGGCCTGCTCACGGCCCTCGCCGTGGCCGTCGGCGTCGTCGGCATGCCGCTGGATGCCGCGGCCGCGGCGACGCTCTACGGCGCCTGCTTCGGGCTGTTCCCGATCGGATGGATCATCGTCGCGGCGATGTTCCTCTACAGCCTGTCGGTTGAAGCCGGCGCACTCGATGTCATGAAGCGGTCGGTGACCCGGCTGTCGGCCGATCACCGCATCCAAGCGCTCCTGATCGCCTTCTCCTTCGGCGCGTTCCTCGAGGGAGCCGCCGGCTTCGGGGCGCCGGTGGCGATCTCGGCGGCGCTCCTCACCGGCGCCGGGTTCCCCGCCTTCGAAGCGGCGTGTCTGGCGCTCATCGCCAACACGGCGCCGGTCGCGTTCGGCGCTTTGGGTACCCCGATCATCACCTTGGCGAAGGTCACCGGCCTCGAGGAACAGGCGATCTCGGCGATGGCGGGTCGGCAGCTCCCCTTCTTCTCGCTCATCGTCCCGGCCTGGATGGTGGTGACGATGTCGGGGTGGAGAGGGCTCGTCGGCGTCTGGCCGGCGGTGTTCGTCTGCGGAGCCTCGTTCGCGCTGGTGCAGGCGGGCGTGGCGAACCTCGTCGGCCCGGCACTCGTCGATGTCGTCGGCGGGCTTGTGAGCCTCGCCTGCCTGGCGGCGTTCATGCGGGTCTGGCAGCCGCGGGATTGCTGGCGTTACGGCGCTGCGGATGGGCCGAGCCCGGCGGGAGCCTCGGAGCCGATCGATCCGCCGGCGAGGATCGTGTGGGCCTGGATGCCGTGGGTGTTTCTCTCGCTCTCCGTGTTCGCGTGGGGATTGCCGGCGGTCAAATCGGCCCTCGAGGCCAAACCGGAGAGCGTCTTGGCAGGCATCGTGCCAGGCGCGGCGGTGGCGCCAGAGTTTCCCGTTCCCCGTCTCCACGAGGCGGTCGCGAAGGTCGCCCCCGCGACGCACCTCGACCGCGAACTCGAGCGCGCCGTGTACCGGCTCAACTGGCTCTCCGCCGCCGGCACCGGGATCCTCCTGGCGGCCCTGGTCGCCATTCCCTGGCTGGGAATCAGCCCGGGGCGGGCCTGGAAAATCTGGAGGGAGAATCTCACCCGGCTCGCCATCCCGCTGGTGACGATCGCGGCGATGCTGGCGCTCGCCTTCGTCACCCGCTATTCGGGGACTGACGTGATCCTGGGCCTGGCGATGACGCGCACCGGCCCCGCCTATCCGTTGTTCGCGGCGCTCCTCGGCTGGCTCGGCGTCGCTCTCACCGGCTCCGATACCTCGAGCAACGCGATGTTCGGCAGCCTCCAGCGCGTCACCGCCGAGCAGCTCGGCCTCGATCCGCTCCTCATCTGCACCGCCAACAGCACCGGTGGCGTGATGGGAAAGATGATCGACGCCCAAAGCATCGTCGTTGCCGCCACCGCCACCGGCATCGATCGCCAGGAAGGGGCGATCCTGCGGAGGGTCTTCCCCCACAGCCTTGCCCTGGCGGTGCTCGTCGGGATTCTCGTCTGGCTGCAGACCGGCCCGCTGCTGTGGATGGTGCCGGGATCGGCTCGGTAGCCGGCCGCAGGAATCGACTTCCCCCCGGCAGTGGAGCCGCCCCGGTGCGGCGACGTGCTGAGCCGGTAGAATCGAGTCGAGCTGCCGCCCCTCCCTCCCTCAGCCCCGGTAGGCCCCGCCATGCGACGCGTCAACGTGCCGCTCCTGATCGCCGTGGTCGTCCTTCTCGTCGGCGGCGCGGGGGGCACGTACCTGCTCCATCGCTTCCAGGTGCGGCGTAACGCCGAGGACATGGCCCGTCAGGCCAAACGGCAATTGGACGACGGGAACGACGACGAGGCGATCCGGCTCCTCGCCCGGTATGTCGCCCTCCGGCCGGACGACGCCCCGCGGCAACGCGAATATGCCGAAGTCCTCCTCCGGCAAGTCGATGCGGGGAAGGCGAACGCCCGCTTCGTCGCCACGACGGTCGCAGCCCTTGAAGTCGCCGTCCGCCGGGATCCCGACAACGATCCCCTTCGCGAGAAGCTGGCCAAACTCCTCGCCCGCATTGGCGATCCTGATTCCATCCTTGCCGCGAACAAGCACCTTGCCATGATCCGCGAGCGGCGGACCAGCGGCGAAGCCGAGGAGGATGCGGGGCGGATCGACCGCATGTATGCCGCCACAGCGGCCCAGACGGGAAATTTCGACGAGGCGGAAAGTGTCTTCGCCGCGCTCACTGGCTTCGACCGGCGTACGCGGCAATTCGACCCTGCTTTCCAGCCAGCTCCGGGGCATCCCGAATCCTTCGCGGCCCTCGCGGAGATTCTCGAGAGGCACCGCCGTGATCCGAAGACGGCCGAGCAGGTCATCGTGCGCATGATGGAGGTCGGCCCGGACGACGCCAGCACCTGGAAGGTCCTGGCGACATGGCGGATGGGACACCAGCAGGCAGCTGAGGCGCTCGAGGCGGCGGAGAAAGCGCGGGCCCTGGCCCCCGACGATCAAGAGGCGGCTCTGCTCGAACTGCGCTTGGCCCTCGTCGGCAATCGCCTCGACCGGGCCGAGGAACTCCTCGCCGGGCCGCTCGGCGCGGTGACCGACGCCGCGGAGGTCCCGGCGGCCAAGGCCTTTCTCGCGCGGCAGAAGAAGGATCCCGACGGGATGATCGAGATCCTCCGCAACGCGATCCGCGACTTCCCCGCGAATCCGGCCTTCAGGATGGATCTCCTTTTCACGCTCGCCGAGGTTCGGAGGATCGACGAACTCCGTGAACTGCTCGTCGAATCCCAGCCGATCCTCGGCAAGGACGCCGTCCCGGTCCTGTGGGCCGAGGCCATGGTCGCCATGTCCGAACAGAAGTGGACCGAGGCGCTCAAGCTCTTGGATCGGGTCCGGCCGCAGGTCGCCGCCGACGCGGCCATGACCCGCCGCGTCGACTTGTCGATCGCCACCTGCCACGGGGGACTCGGCCAGCGTGATCAAGCCAACGACGCCCGAAAGCGAGCCTTCGCCGATGCACCCGAGTCGCTCGGCGCCCGATTCAACGAGATGATCTCGCTCGATTTGGCCCAGCGCTGGCAGGAGGCGCTGGTGATCGCGGAGGAGTTGGCCAGCCAGGCCTCCTCCGAGAGTCTCGCCGCCAATCCCGTGCTGCCCAAGACGCTCCTCCGCCTCCGGATCCGCGATCAGATGAGCCGGAATGCCGCTCGCCGCGACTGGACGAAGGTCGATGCGCTCGTCGACACGATCGCCACCGCACCCGACGTCGATCCGATCGAAATCGGACGGATGAAGATTGAAATCCTTGCCGCAAAGGACAAGCTCGACGAGGCCCGCGCCGCCTCCGACGAGATCATCGCCGCCTACCCTGAGGATCCCTCTCTCTTCGCCCAACGTCTCGTTCTCCTCGTCGCCGGAGGCGAGGTCGAGGAAGCGCGGACCACGCTGAAAAGCGCCGATGATTCCATCCGCGACACCCCGGAAGTCCTCGAGGCAGAGGCAAGGCTGGCGGCGACCGCTCCCTCGTCGGAGGCCGGCGAATGGCTCACCGATCTCGAGGCGCGCATGGGACGGGTGACCGGCCCCGCCGCCGAACGCTGCGCTCGCCAACTGATCGCGATCCATGTCGGACGTGGCAACGTCAGCGACGCCGAACGCGTGGCCGGCACGCTCCTCGCCCGACGGCCGAACGATCTGGCCGTTCGCCAGGTCGTCCTCGAACTCGCCGCGGAACGCGACGCCGTCGACGAGGTGGGCCGCCAGACCGCCGAGATCGTCCGCGCGGCCGGCCCGACCACCGCCACGGCGAAGCTCGCCACGGCCGTGTCGAAGATCGTTACCGTCCGCTCGAAGCGGCAAGGCATTCAGGTCGCCGACACTCCCACCGCCGCCCTTTCCGCCGAGGATCTGGCCGCACTCGGGGAAGCCCGGGACCTGCTCGCCGTGGCAGGCGCTGAACGCCAAGGCTGGTCGGAAGTGCCGCGGATGCAGGGGGCGATCGCAGAAATCCAAGGCGATCCCAGCGGCGCCATCGGCTACCTGAGGAGAGCCGTCGAACTCGGTGAATCCTTGCCGTTCGCGCGGCGACGGCTCGCCATCCTCCTCTCGGCCAGCGGGCGGCTCGACGAGGCGGCGCCGGTGATCGCCTCGCTCGGCGATGCCGGCGGGCCGGCCATCGACCGGATCCGAGCGATGGTCCTCGCCGGCGCCGGCCGCACGGACGTCGCCCTGAAAATCGGCGCCTCGCTGACGCCGGAAGATTGCCGAGATGGGCAGCAACTGATCTGGTACGCGCGATTGCTGTCCTCCTGCGAGCGGCTGGACGAGGCCGAGCAGGTCTGCCGGCGCGCGACGGAAGCGGCGCCGGACAATGTGGAGGCCTGGGCGTTGCTCCTCCGAATTCAGACCACGGCCGGGGCCGGCGATCGTGCGACGGAAACGACCCGTCGAGCGCTGGCCGTCCTCCAGGGTGAAGCCCGCGACCAATTCGAGATCGCCGCCGACGAGGCCCTCGGCAATCCGGAGGAGACCGAGCGTGCGGCCAAGGAGGCTGTCGCGAAGGCCCCCGACGACCTCGTCGCCGCCCGACGGCTCGTCGATCTCCTCGTCCGCCGCAAACGACCGGCCGAAGCCCAAACGGAATTGCGAAGGATCGTCGCCTTGGAATCGGCGCAGGGAAGTCCGACGGTCGTCTGGGCCCGCCGCGCGCTCGCCTCCCAGTTGGCCAGCAGCCCTCGCTACGTCGATCTCCAGGAGGCGATCGAGCTCCTCGGGAAGAACGTCGACGACAAGGGGCTCCAATACATCGACGATACGGCTCTCTCGATCAGTTTCCTGATCAACAGGAACGATCCGGCCAGCTGGCGTCAGGCCCAGTCGCTCTTCGAGACGCTTGCCAAACGGCGCCCCCTGACGATCGACGAACGGATCAGCCAGGCACGGATCCAGGCGCTCGTCGGCAACCGGGTGAAGGCCCGTGACGAACTGCGCGCCATCGCCTCCTCCGCGAACACGAGCACGGCCGTCCTCGGAACGATCGTCGAGCTCTTCATCAACGAGCAGGACTTCACGGAGGCGAAGGGGTGGCTCCGCCGCCTCCAGGAATCGGCCCCCGACCTCCAAGCGACGATCCGCCTCGAGGCGAAGCTGGCTCTCGCCGAGGGGGACCGCGACCGGGCGGGGCGTATGGTGGCGAAGCTCTTCGACGACGAGCCGCTGAGCCCCCAGAGCGCTCCCCGCCAGCTGTCGGCGGCGCGGATCGCGACTGACCTCGGCTTCCCCGAAGCGGCCGACGGGGTCCTCGAGCGTTATGCGACGCTTTCACCGGATGGAGTGGCCGCCAGGGCCATGTCGCTCGGTCGCCAGCATCGCACGACCGAGGCGATCGAACTCCTCGGGACGGTTCGGGAGAAGGTGTCGATTTCGATGTTCCTCGAGGCCCTGGCGGTGATCCTCCGGCACGCGGAGGCCGCGTCCGACCCCGCCATCGACGAGCAGGTTGCCGACTGGATCGAAGCGGCACGCCGGGAGAACCCCGGCTCCAACGACACGATGCTCCAGGCGGCGATCGCCAAAGAGGCCCTCGGCCGCACCGCAGAAGCCGAGGAGGACTACCGCCAACTGCTTGCCTCCGGCGGCCTGGGGGATGTCCAATCCGGCATCGTGGCCGCCAATCTCGCCTGGATACTCGCCCGGCCGGAGACGGCCGATCAGGCGCTGGACTTGGTCGAGAGGGCCATTGCGGAACTCGGTCCCCTCCCCGACATTCTCGACACACGGGCGCTGATCCGACTGGCGAAGGGTCAGACGATCCTCGCGCTCGAGGACATGAACGACGCCGTCCTTTCCCCCTCCCCCCTCAAGCTCCTTCACCTGGCCACGATCCAGGCCGAGATCTCCGACCTTCCCGGCGCCCGTGCGTCGTTCGCCCGGGCCAAGGCCCTCGGGCTCGGTCGGGAACGCCTCAGCCCCGACGATGCCACGCGATTGGAACGGGTGGAGTCGTTTCTCGCTTCCGCGGATCGAAAGAGCTGACATGCCGATCGCTTTCTCCGTACACGAGCCTCGGTATCCGCGTGCCACGCGTCGACGGCGCCGCCTGCAAGGACAAATCGCCGGCCGATGGATCATCGCCGGTTGGTGGCTCGCCCTCGTGCCGCTGCTCGGCGTGGGGGGCGATCCGCCATCGGCCGGAGCGGCTGAATGGACGGTTCCCTTCGGTGGCAATGCCTATGCGGTGACGTCGAAGCCGGGCTCGAATGACGGGCTCGAGCGCGGCGGGGCCGAGGTCCGATGGCACGATGCCGAGACGACCTGGAGCGTCTGGTTCCATGTCGACCGGCCGACCGAGGCGGAGGTGGAATTGGTCTCCGCGGAGACCGGCGGGCGCGCCGAAGTGGTCCTGACGATCGGCGACAGCGCCGTCACGGCCGAACTCTCCGGTGACGATTCGTCGACCGCCCGTTTCGGGCGCTTCTCCCTCGTCGGCCCCGGCTACGTGAAGGCCGAAATCCATGGGGTGCGACGCGAGGGGGGGGCCTTCGCGAGCAATCCGGTGCTCCAGATCCGCTCGGAGACGCCCGACCTCGCGGTCACGGCGGTCACCACCAACGACGGCGCGATGTACTACTGGGGCCGTCGCGGCCCCTCGGTCCACCTCGGCTACTCGCTCCCGGCAGAGAAGGATATCGAGTATGCCTACGGCGAGGTGACCGTCCCGGAGGGGGAGGACGCCTTGGGAAGCTTCTTCATGGCCAACGGCTTCGGAGAGGGCTACTTCGGCATGCAGGTCAACGGCCCCGCCGAGCGGCGCGTCCTGTTCTCCGTGTGGAGCCCCTTCACGACCGACGATCCGACGAAAGTGCCCGAGGCCGACCGCGTCGTCCTGCTCCGCAAGGGGGAGGGCGTGCGGACGGGTGAGTTCGGCAATGAGGGGAGCGGTGGCCAGAGCTTTCTCGTCCATCCCTGGAAGGCCGGCCTCACCTACCGTTTCCTGACCCGCGTCGAACCGGCCGGGGACGGCACGACGACCTACACGTCCTGGTTCGGCGAAGGGGAATCATGGCGGTTGATCGCCTCGTTCCAGCGACCGCGTACCGATCGCCACCTCACTGGCTTCCATTCTTTCCTCGAGAACTTCCTCGACACCACCGGCAACGTCGGCCGCCGCGGACGCTACGCCAACCAATGGGTGCGGGACACCGAGGGCACCTGGCACCCGATCGGCACAGCCCGGTTCACCGGCGATGCCACGGCCTCCGGTGGCCATCGCCTCGACTACGCCGCCGGCCTCGATGGCGAAGGTTTTTTCCTGCGAAACTGCGGGTTCTTCTCGCCGCCGGTGAAGCTCGGCAGCGTGTTCACGCTCGATCCGCCACCGGCAAAACGGCCGACGATCGATCTCGAATCGCTCCCTTGAGCGTCCGACGGAAAAGCCACTCCCGCTCCCCTCCGACCGACGGCGCGTGTCATCGTCGGCCTGGGCACGAGCGAGGCGTCGCGAAGGGGTGCGGTCAGGCGAAGAGCCGATTCTCGACGCGGCCGGCGACGTCGGTGAGACGGTGATCGCGGCCGGCGTGTCGGAAGGTGAGACGGGTGTGGTCGAGCCCGAGCGCCGCCAAGAGCGTGGCGTGGAGGTCGTGCATGTGGACCCGGTCGACGACGGCGTGGTGGCCGTAGTCGTCGGTTTCTCCGTGGGCATGACCGGCCCGGAAGCCACCACCGGCAAGCCAGACGGTGAAGCCTGCGGGGTTGTGATCTCGGCCGGTGCCGTTCTCCTGCGCGTACGGCGTGCGGCCGAACTCGCTCCCCCACCACACGATCGTGTCGTCGAGCAATCCGCGTCGCTTCAGATCGCGCACCAAGGCGGCCACCGGCTGGTCGGTAGCGCGGGCATGGACCGCATGCCTCGGCATGTCGGAGTGCTGATCCCAGGCCGGGTTGTTGGAGTTGTCGGTGTAGTTCACCTGGACGAAGCGCACGCCCGCCTCGCACAGGCGGCGGGCGAGGAGGCACTGGCGGCCGAAGTTGTCGGCCGGCCCACCGTCGATCCCGTAAAGGGCGAGCGTCTCGGCCGTCTCGCCGGCGAGATCGAGGACACGCGGCGCCACCGATTCCATCCGCGCCGCCAGCTCACCAGCGGCGATCACCGCCTCGAGCTCGGTGTCACCGGGGCGCTCGGCGGCCTGGGCGGCGCTGATCCCGGCGAGCAGTTCGCGACCGGCCACCGCCAAGGGCCCGCCGCGCGGCGGTGCAAGATTACGGATGCCGCTTTCGCGCGCCGGCAGACCGGCCCGCCCGATGGCCGTGCCTTGATGAATCGGCGGGAGGAAGGCCGTGCCAAAATTGCGGGGGCCGCCATTGCCCAGGCTGGGGGAAAGACTGACGAATCCAGGAAGATCGTCGTTCTCCGTGCCGAGGCCGTAGTCGAGCCAGGCTCCGAGTGACGGACGCACGGCCGTGGTGGCGCCGCAGTGGAGGAAGAGCGTCGCCGGACCGTGGGCGATCCCTTCGGTGTGGAGGCTGCGGATGACGCACAGATCGTCGGCGATCCCCGCCATCGCCGGGAAGAGATCGGAAACCCAAAGGCCGCTCTCCCCGCGCCGGGAAAATTTCCACAGCGGCTTCATGACGCGCTGGGGCGGGCTCTTCCCCGTCTTGGCGAGGCTGCGGAGGTCGCCAAACGGCATCTGCTTGCCGTCGTCGGCCGTGAGCCGCGGCTTGGGGTCGAAGCTGTCGACTTGGCTCACCCCTCCAGCCATGAACAGGAAGATCATCCGCTTGGCGCGGAGGGGAAGGTGAGGGCCGATCGTGGCAGCGGCATGGCAGGCGTTGAGTCCGGCCCAGGCCAGCGCTCCGAATCCGCACCCGGCACGCACGAGCGCCGCACGCCGCGACAGGACACTCGGTAACGCCGCGGCAGGAGCATTCATGGCACAACCTCTCACGGGAGCCGCCCAAGGCGAAGGCGCCTCAAAGATCAATCGAGAAATCGGAAATCAGGACTCGAGACGATCGACTGACAGAGCACGGCCCAGGCCTCCGATTGCCCGTCGGTGCGCGCGAGAAAGGCCGTGGCCGCGTCCCGCTCCCCGGCCAAGGGACGTCGCGCGAGGAGGAGCCTGAAGGCCCGCTCGATCCGCGCCTCCCCCGGGCCCTCCTCGGCAAGAACCCGTTCGGCGACGGCCCGACAGGCGGCGACGACGAACGGGTCATTGGCGAGAAACAAGCTCTGCGAGGCGACGGTGCTCGTCGTCCTGACCCCGGTGGAGGCGTTGATGTCGGCAAAGTCGAAGACCTCGAACAGGACAGGCCGGCGGTTGCGGAAGGCGGGGGTGTAGACACTGCGTCGAACGTCATCGAAGACGTAGCCATACTCGATCGTCTGTGCGGCGGTGTCGTTGGCGTCGATGTCGCCGGCCCCGACGATCGACAGACCGCCGACGGTCCGATCGAGGAGGCCCGCAGCCGCAAGCAGACCATCGCGGATCTGTTCGGCATCGAGGCGCCGCCGCAGGGCCCCGCTCCAGAGTGGATTCCCGTCCGCGGAGCCCTCCGCCGCGGCCTGACGGTACGTCCGGGAAAGGACGATCTCCCGGACGAGCGGTTTGAGCCGCGAGCCGTTGGCGATGAAGCGGCGCGCGAGCCAGTCGAGGAGCTCCGGATGGGAGGGGGGGGCACCGCTGGCCCCGAAGTTGTCGACGGTGGGGACGATGCCGCGGCCGAGGAGCCATCCCCAGACACGGTTCACGATCACTCGCTTTGGAAGCGCCGAGTCGGGCCGGCCGATCCAAGCCGCCAGTTCCCTCCGGCCGCTCGACCCAGCCGGGATGGCGAGATCGACCGCGAACACCTCCGGCATGCCCCGGGGAACGAGACGGCCACGATTCTTCTCGATCCCGCGGACCCGGATCGAGGTGTCTGCGGCGTCGGCGCGGTCCTCGACGATCATCGCCGTCGGCCGCGGTGGCAACGCCGCGCCGAGCCGGCCGAGCTCGGCCTCGATCTCCATCAGGCGCTCTGCGGCGGGAGTTGTCCCGTCGGCTTTTGGGGGAGTTTCGGTGATCGCCTTCTTCAGGGTGGTGCGTTCAGCCTTGAGCAGGGCGGTTGCGGCGTCGATCTCGGCGCGGCGCGAGGCGATCGACGCCGGCTCGGGAAGCGGCCGGGCGATCCAACGCGCGACGTTGTCGGTCTCGTTGAGGAGTGTCTTCGTGCTCGAGAGGATTCCGGCCAGAGCGTGGTAATCGGCGTGCGTGATCGGATCGAAAGGATGATCGTGGCAGCGACTGCAGCCGATCGACAGCCCGAGGAAGGTGCGCCCGACCGTCTCCAACTGTTCGTCGATGATGTCGAACCGGAGCTGGGCCTTGTCCTGTTCCTCGTAATTCGTGGGGCCGAGCGCGAGGAAACCGGTGGCGACCAGATTCCCCTCGACGACGGCAGGATCGGCCGTGCCGTCGGCGGCGAGGCGATCGCCGGCGAGTTGGGCCGCGACGAACCGGTCGAAGGGAATGTCGGCGTTCACTCCGGCGATCACCCAGTCACGGTAGCGCCACGCATCCTTGAAGAGGAGCGTGCGACCACCGCCGCTCGATTCGGCGAATCGGGCGAGATCGAGCCAGTGGCGGCCGAACCGTTCGCCGAAACCGGGATCGGCGAGAAGGCGGTCGACGAGTTCGGCCACCGCTCCATCGGGATCGCGAGCATGGACGGAGACGAAAGCGTCGGTCTCCTCGGGGGTCGGTGGCAGGCCCGTGAGGTCCTCGCTGATCCGCCGGAGGAGCCTTTCCGGGGAGGCCTCGGGCTGCGGCTGGAGACCGGCGGCATCGAGGCGAGCGCGGATGAAGCGGTCGATCGGATGACGGTTCCAGTCGGGATCGGCCACCTCCGGCGGAACAGGATCCGCCAGCGGCAGGAAACTCCAAAACCGTCGCCCCTCGTCAGCTGTCATCCCCTTCGCTGCGCCGGGAAGGAGACGCGAGCGTGGCCCGATCGAGCCGCCACGGGGATCGTGCGCCCCGCGGCGCACCCACGCCTCGATCATCGCGATCTCCTCCGCCGCAAGTTTGCCGTCGGGGGGCATCTGGGGCGCTCGAGGGTCCCAGCGGATCGCCCGCACGAGCAGGCTCTGGTCGGGCTCTCCCGGCACGATCGCCGGTCCGGAGTCTCCCCCCTGCACCCAGCCGTCACGGAGATCGAGCCGCAGGCCACCGTTGATGTCGTGGTCGGCGGAGTGGCACGCCAGGCAACGGGCCGAGAGCAACGGCACGATCGTATCGGCGAAGCCTTCATCGACCTCGGCCGGCTCAGGCTCCGCCGCGGGGAGGGAGGCGAAAGAACCGAAGGCGAACCACAGAACGCCGCCGGCGATCGCCGCGGCGACCGCTGTGCCCCTGCTCCACACGCCCCTTCTTGCCGCCATGGCCTCACCCCCGCCCGCTCACCCGATCGTGGCAAGCGCTCAACGGGATTCTACCTCAGCGCCGATGGAGGATCCTCCCCCATTCACCATGTGTCGGGGAGGATCCGCAGCAGCCAGGCCACGATCCGCCAGCGGCGCGTGACATAGACGTGAGAGCGTTTCCGCCGGATCGCTGCCACGATCTGCCGAGCCGCCGTGTCCACCGGCGCCACCCAAAACAACCCTTCTCCCTTCGCCATGGCCGTGTCGACGAAGCCGGCCTGGATGTCGGTGATGGCGATGGGGAGCTTCCGGGCGGCGACCCGGTGGCGGAGCGCCTGGAGATAGCGGCTCACGAACGCCTTGCTCGCGCCGTAGGCAGGCGCGTCGCCATGGCCATGGAGGGCGGCCAGGGAGGAGAGGCCGACGAGGTGCCCCGACCGACGGGCCTCGAAATGCCGCATCGCCGCCACGGCGATCGCCGTAAACCCGGCGACATTGACCGCCACCGTCTCCGCTTCCGGGGGCCAATCGAGGGGAGGATTCTCGTGGCCGACCCCCGAAGAGACGACGACGAGTTCGAGGCCGCCGAGGTCGGCGACGAGCCGATCGAAGTGCTCGACCGCCGCGTCGCCGTCGCGAAGGTCGATCGCCCTGTGGAGGACCGTGCGCCCCGGGTGCCGCGCCGAGAGTTCGTCGGCGAGATCGGCGAGCCGCGCCTCCCTCCGTGCTGCGAGTCCGAGGGCCCATCCGTCATCGGCGAGCTGCCGCGCCACGGCCTCTCCGATGCCGGAGGAAGCGCCGACGATGATCGCCCGCGGGGGTTGGGGTGCCGTTGTCATGGCGAAAAGGATAGCACCCGCTTGAATCCGCCCCACCCGGCCGGCCACACTTCACCCACTATGAACACACGCGTTTTCGGTCGAACCGGTTGGAATGTTTCGGAGATCGGCTTCGGCGCCTGGGCCATCGGCGGGGGCCAGTGGGGTGGGGCCGACGAGAAGGCATCTCTTGCCGCGCTCCATGCGGCCCTCGACGCCGGCATCAACTTCTTCGACACCGCCGACGTCTACGGCGACGGCCTCTCCGAGCGCCTCATTGCCCGCCTCCGCCGGGAACGGTCGGAGCCGTTCCATGTCGTCACGAAGGCCGGCCGCCGACTCTCCCCCCACACCGCCGACGGCTACAACGCCACCAACCTCGCTGCCTTCGTCGATCGCAGCCTGACGAACCTCGCCGTCGACTGCCTCGACCTCGTCCAACTCCACTGCCCACCGACGGAAGTCTATTACCGACCCGAGGTCTTCGAGGCCCTCGACGGGCTCGTGAAGGCCGGGAAGATCCGTTTCTATGGCGTAAGTGTCGAGAAGGTGGAGGAAGCCCTCAAGGCGATCGAGTACCCGAATGTCCAGTCGGTGCAGATCATCTTCAACGCCTTCCGGCTCAGGCCGGCGGAGCTGTTCTTCGAGCAGGCCGCGCGACGGCAGGTGGCGGTCATCGCCCGGGTGCCTCTGGCCAGCGGGCTCTTGTGCGGAAAGTTCTCCCCCACGAGTTCCTTTCCCGAAGGGGATCACCGCCTCTTCAATCGCCAGGGAGCGATGTTCGACCGGGGGGAAACGTTCTCCGGGGTCGACTACGAGACCGGGCTCGACGCCGTCGAACGGCTCCGCCCCCTGGTGCCGGCCGGTGCCACGCTGACGCAGTTCGCGCTCAAGTGGATCCTTACCTTCGACGCCGTCACGACCGTGATCCCGGGGGGACGGAGCCCCGAACAGGTGCGCGGCAACGCCGAAGCCGCCGATCTTCCCCCCCTCGACACCCGCACGATGGCCGCCGTTCAGACGATCTACGACGACGCGATCCGTCCCTCGGTCCACCATCGCTGGTAAGCGCGGGGGGAAAAAGGTGCCAGGGATGGGTTCGGCCGCCGGCAGCCACCAGAACGCGGATCAAACACACCGCCGCCGGATGCGGCGGTCAAAAGGCCCAGGAAACCCTTGGCGTTTCCTGCGGCCGACCAAGCGGACGAAGGCCAAGAATGGCTTCGGCCGCGCTCTTTACAGATTCATCCCGAGGAATCCGCCGGCGGCGTCGCTATCGGCCTGTTCGCGGGCCAGGCGGTCGAGCGTCCGCCCCAAGTCGCCGGCGGTGATGTAGCGGTCGAACTCCGCCTCGACCGCACGGCGGACGCTCAGATCGAGCCAGGCAACGGCCGGCTGCGTCAGCCAATCGCACGTCTCCTTGGTGAGCTTCACCGTCAGATCGCTCCCTACCGTGCGGGTGTCGAGATCGTCGGTGAGCAGCGTCCCTTCGACATCGAAAGTCACCCATCCCCGCTCCGGGGCATTGGTGAACCGGAACGTGCAGGAGGCGTTCGTGAGATAATAGGCGTTGCGGACGCCGTGCTTGGCGACCGCGGCCTGCATCCGACCGACAAGCGCGCGGAACCGCGGCGATGCCTCGGCCGGCACCTCGGCGCGGGCGACGGCCCGCAGGGGCGTGCAGTCGAAACGGATCACAACCGGGGGCAGGGAGGTTTCCATATGGAGCAAAATACCATGCCGTCTGCCGCCGCGCCGCTGGTCCGCATCTCCGGCGGCCGGCGGCTGATGGGGGTGCTCTGGACCGTGACGGTCCACGCCGCTTCCCCCGCGGCCGGTGAGCGGGGGGTGGCGGCGGCGCTCGACGAGGTCGAGCGGCTCGAGGCGATCCTCTCCGACTACCGGGCCGACTCGGAGCTCTCCCGCCTCTCCGCGGCGGCTCCCACCGCCCGCCCTGTAACGGTGAGCGACGACCTGTGGGCAGTCCTCAGCCGGGCCGTGGCCTTCCGCGATTCGAGCGACGGGGCCTTCGACCCGACCGTCGGGCCGCTGACGACGCTGTGGAGGCAGTCGCGTCGCTCAGGCGCCCTCCCGCTCCCGGCGAAGCTCGACGCCGCCCGGGCGGCCGTGGGCCCCTCGAGCCTGATCCTCGTCGACGAACCCCGTGGCGTCAGCCTCACCCGCCCCGGGATGCGGCTCGATCTCGGCGGCATCGGCATGGGCTACGCGATCGACCGGGCCCTGGCGATCCTCACCGAACGGGGGATCGACTCGGCGCTCGTCGATGCCTCCGGCGATGTCGGGGCCTCGGGAGCGCCACCGGGGGAGGAAGGGTGGCGGATCGCGATCGACCCGATCCCCGGCACCCCAGCGGCCATGAGCGGGCAGATCCTCCTCGCCCATGCGGCGATCACCACCAGCGGAGATGCGCGGCAGTCGGTCTTGATCGGCGGCCAACGGTACAGCCACATCGTCGATCCGCGCACCGGCATCGGCATCGACGGGCCGGCGGCCGTGACGGTGATCGCCCCCGACGCCACCGCCGCCGATGCCCTCGCGACCGCGGCCAACGTTCTCGGCCCGGTCCGCGGCCGCACGTTCCTGGAAAACGAGGCAGGATGTGCCGGACGGTTCGTT
This sequence comes from Pirellulales bacterium, assembly GCA_044342095.1. Lineage (GTDB taxonomy): Bacteria > Planctomycetota > Planctomycetia > Pirellulales > UBA1268 > QWOP01. The sequence goes on along the minus strand of JBIIQL010000003.1, from coordinate 6,669 downwards.
TCGGTCGACGGGGACGGAGAGAGCGACATCCGCGAGGTGCAGACGAGTCGCTGGCCGGGTGCCGGGGTCCGCGCGATCCCACCCCAGCCCTGACACGACTCCGTTCCCTCCCACTTTCTTGCCCAGCTTCCCGGGCCGGGCGACCTTGCCGGAAGGGGTGACGATTCCCCGAAGTTTGACGGTTACGGCGACGATAACACCTCTGCCGTCGCTGCGCCCAAGTGCACGCGAGTCGGACGCAGCGTCGGGGGGCACTGCGTCGGGATCGGTCCGTCGGCTTCGACGGGCGAACCCCTTGGGCGCAGCGGCAGCTCTTTCCTCACCGCGATCTCAAAGCCCGTACGCCGGACCCCCACCGTGCCAAACCTCCTGCTGCGACGAGCCTGGGCGGTCATGACGAGCCTGACGCTCGTGGCCAGCGGTTGCGCACCGCGGCAGCCGTTCTACTTCTTCGAGGACGGCGACCTCTCGCACTACGTCGGCGCCATCCAGAAAATCGAATACCCCGACACGGTCCACCAGCCCCTCGACGAGGCGGCCGGAACGATCGAGCCGCTCACGCTCTCCAACGCCAACTTCGATCAGGTGTGGGAAGTCTCGCTCGAAGACGCGATCCGGACAGCACTCGAAAACGGCAAGGTGCTCAGAAGCCTCGGTGGCCGCTTCCAGAGCTTCGGTGGCCCGCGGCCCCAGGCCGGCGAGCCGGCGGTGTCGCTCCTCACCAACCCGGCCGTGTATCCCACCGTCTACGATCCGGCGATCAACGAAACCGACCCCTTCCGCGGCGTCGAGAGCGCGCTTGCGTCGTTCGACGCCCAGCTCTCCAGCTCGCTCACCTGGGCCCGGCAAAATCGTCCCCAAAACGTCGGTGGGATCGGGACTCAGATCTTCCAGCAGAAGCTCCTCGGCGACACCGGCACGTGGACGACCGGCATCAGCAAGGTGTCGGCGACCGGCAGCACGTTCGGGATCCAAAACCAGACCGTCTACGACAACAACAACTCCCCGATCCGCCAAGACGGAGTGCCGTCGACGTTCCTCACGAACTACGACTTCACCTTCAACCAGCCCCTCCTCCAGGGCGCGGGGCTGACCTACAACCGGATCGCCGGCCCCGATGCCTTCAACAACATCAACGGCCGCGCCAACTTCCGCGGCGTGCTCATCGCCCGTGTCCTCGCCGACCAGTCGCTGGCCGACTTCGAGATCGGTGTCCGCAACATGGTCAGTGACACCGAGCAGGCCTACTGGGAGCTCTACTTCGCCTACCGCAATCTCGAGGCCCGCAAGGCCGGCCGTGACAGTGCGCTCGAGGCCTGGCGGAAGGTCCACGCCCTCTACGTCGAGCAGTCGCGCGGCGGCGAGGCCGACAAAGAGGCCCAGGCCCGTGAACAGTATTTCTTCTTCCGCAGCGACGTCGAGAACGCGCTCACCGACGTCTACCGCAGCGAGAACAGGCTTCGCTACATGATGGGGCTCTCGGCCTCCGACGGCCGGCTCATTCGCCCCTCCGACGAGCCGACGACGGCCCGGATCACCTTCGACTGGCAGCAGTCACTCGTCGAATCGCTCTCCCGTTCGGCGGAGCTCCGTCGGCAGAAGTGGGTGATCAAGCAGAAGGAGCTCGAACTCCTCGCCTCGAAGAACCTCCTCCTCCCGCGGCTCGACATGAACGGCTACTACCGCTTCCTCGGCATGGGCCAGGAGCTGCTCAATCAGAACTACGGCCCCTACAACGCCAACGGCACCGATCCTCTCAACGGCACCGATGCCTACTCGACGTTGCTCAGCGGGAGGTTCCAGGAATGGCAGGCCGGGGCGCAGTTCCTCATGCCGATCGGCTTCCGTCGCGAGCTCTCCACCGTCCGCAACTTCCAACTCCAACTCGCCCGCGAACGCTCCCGGCTCCAGGACGAGGAGATGGAAGTGTCGCACGCGCTGGTCGAGGCGGTGCGGAACGTCGACACGAACTTCGCCCTCTCGCAAACCAACTTCAACCGCCGCGTCGCCTCCGAGCGTCAGGTCGAAGCAGTCCAGGCCGCCTACGACGCTGGCACCGTGACCCTCGACCAGCTCCTCGACGCCCAGCGCCGGCGGGCCGACGCCGAGAGCGCCTACTACCGCTCGGTCGTCGACTACAACCGCTCGATCGCGCAGCTCCATTTCCGCAAAGGCTCGCTCCTGGAATACAACGGCGTGTTCCTCGCCGAAGGGCCGTGGCCCGGCAAGGCCTACTTCGATTCCTACCGCCGTGCCCGGCAACGGGACGCCAGCCTGTTTCTCGATTACGGTCACTCCCGCCCCGGCGTCTTCAGCCGCGGTCCGATCACGCAGGACTTCGAAGGGATCGGCGCCGGCACCGATGCCCGGCAACTCCCTCCTCGCGATCCGGCCACGAACGAGGAGACGTCGACCCCCGCCCCCAAGCCGGCAGGCGACGGCAAGGCTCCGGCCAGCGGTAATCCGCTCGAGGAGATTCCGACGCCCTCCCCGCTGCCGAATCCGGCCGCGCCCGCCAGCCCCGCCGCCGCCGCGTTGCTTCAGCCGGCCGTGCCGTCGGTGCTCATGCCCGTCTCGCAGGCCACGACGGAAGCGGCGAAGCCCTGGGGCAACGTCCTCACTGGCTGGAAAGCCCAGAGCGCTCCTTCCGGACGCGTCATCAGCACTCCGGCCGACGCCGCGGCGACGCAGGGACGGTAGCTCTCCGCGGCTGGTCGCGGGGGATTGTCAGCGCCCCAGCGGCAATTCCGCCGCCGCGCGGGCCGCAGCCAGAGCCGCCGGATCCTCCCGGCCGATCCGGGCGAGATGATCCCGGGCCGCAGCCGACGGGCAGGCGACGAGATACCCGGCGACAGCCCGACGGATGAGCGGGTCGTCGGCGGCAGCATCCCACCAAGCCGCCACGGCGTCGACCTCATTCCAAGCCTCCATGCGGGCCAGATCGATGATCGCATCGGCCGCCACCGCCGGGCTGTGGGCGAGGTGCGCCGTCGCCGCGGTAATCCGCGCGGAGGGGATCTTCCGGTTCAGATACTCGCTGGCGAAGCGGAGGGCCGCGAGGAGCTGGCGCTGATCGACCGGTCGATCGGGCCCGGCCCGGGTGAGGAGCCAATCGAGCCCTTCGCTCCCGTCGGCCACGAGGATCCCCGCCATCAGCCCGTCAGCCCCGGCGCGGAAATCACCGCCGCCGGTATCGAGCGCCGCGCGGAGGGGTGCCGACGTCGCCTCACCGCCGGCTGATCCCGCCGCGACGACGATCCCCAGCGCCAGGCCATAGAAGCCGCGGCGCCGTTGGTCGGTGGCGGGATCGGCTACCCACTTCTCCAGCGGCCGCTTTGCCAGTGCCGCCGCGGCCTCGCAGACGGCAGGGAAGGGGGCGACGGCGAATTCCGCGAACGCATCATCGGCGATGGCCGGTTCGGGGTGTTCGAGTCTGGCCGCGAACCACGACAGTCGCTCACTGGCAGGCTCCGTGATCGCGGGCGCCGTGACGACATGCCCGAGGAGCGTTTCGTCGGCCGCCACCGCCGTCCAGCGTGGGGGCGACTCGGCCGATCCGAACAGCACCGCCGTTCCCTCCACTGGCGCCGCGACCCGGGCGGTGACGAGCCTGGGGGGCTCGCCGGCGACGCGGCCGGGAGTGTCGGGGAGTACCTGGATCACCCGGAACGCCCCAGCGAGAAGTCCGGAGGCGTCGGGCCGGGCCCGATCCGCAGCCTCGGCGATACAGACGTAGCCTGCCGAGTCGCGGCGCCGGGCCAGCGAATCGCCGACCGGCCCGCAGAACGGACAGGCTTCGCCCGGAATCGCCGGAAGGACAAGGAGCACCGCGGCAAGGAACAGCCGCCGACCGATCCCGGGGCCCCGGCCCGACAGATGATCGACGTCACACATGGTCAGCCGTACGCAAGGGAGTCGGCTTCCTTCGACTTCTGCAACCGCTGCCGCCAGTAGGGGACGGCACAGAGGAACAGCCGTCCGGTCCCTTCGTAAACGCACGACAGCTTCTGCCCGGAGAGCCAGTGGCTGAGATAGGAGCGGGCGGGTCGCTTCATCCGCATCGTGATCCCGCTCGTCCGGGCCACCGCGAATCCCCCGTCGAGCACGATCCGCTCGTCGTCGAGCTCGATCTCCTCGACAGGGCCGTCGACGCACAAGACCACCTTCCCCTCACCAACCAGCGCCGTCTTGTACCAGAGCAATCCCTCGCCGGCCCAGTAGGAGGTCCAGAGCCGCTCGCGGTGGATCGCGAGTCTCACCTCCCCTTCGGAGGCCCAAAAGCAACGATGCTCGAGGATCCAGCGCTCCCCCTGGCGGACGTCGAAGATGTGGTAGCCGCCGAAGGTCGAATCGAGATAAAGCTCCCCCGTCCCCACGTACCGGGGACGGACCACCGACTCGTCGGAGAACATCGACACAAACATCGCCCGCGGTGACGGGAGTGGCACGTCCATCTCGATGTCGCCGCTCATCCGGTAGAGCGCGCCGCGCTCGGTGCGGACGTCGTCGTCGTCGAGAACGACCTTGAGCCAGCGGCAGCCTTCCGAGACCTCGACGTCGAAATCAATCATCGATCGACACCTCCGGGCCGCGTTGGAGGCCCCCCTTCGTCCAGTCGCATTTCCAACCGGGGAAGGCGACCTGTGGGTAGGGATCGGGAGCGAGCGGACCATCCGACGACACGACCACGTCACAGAGTCGATCGGGACGCACCCGTCCCAGCCGGAAGTATTTCGCGGCGTGCTGGGTAGCGGGATCGATCGTCACCCGGCCCCCGGGGCCATCGAACCCGATCCCGGCGGCAAACACCTGTCGAACCGCCTCGGTGGCAAACGACCCTGCCTGCTCGACCGCCACCTTCCAGAGGTTGATCAGGCACCAGGCGGCTTCCATCGAATCGCCGAAAACGCGATCGTGGCCGAACTCGCTGCGGAAGTCGGCCATCCAGGCGGCGTTGGCGGGCGTGTCGACGGTCTGGAAATAGCTCGACAGGAGCCAGTGGCCAGCCGAATGGGAAGCCGGCATGCTGCGCAGGTCATCCTCCGAGACGCTCGTCGACACGAGGGGAACCTTCGCCGGATCGATCCCGGCCTCCGCGAGTGCCGCAAACAGCGCGATGTTCCCGGAACCGTTGACCGTATTGAGGATGCAGTCGGCCCCGCGCTCGCGGATGCGGGCCACCACGGGGGCGAAGTCTTTGGTGTCGAGGGAAACATATTCCTCGCCGACGATTTCAACGCCGGTGCCGGCAAGCCACTTCCGCACGATAAAGTTCGTCGTCCGTGGGTAGACATAGTCGGAGCCGAGGAGGAAAAACTTCTTCCGCTCACCGCCGGGCCCACTCCGCAGCCAGTCGAGGGCCGGGAGGACCTGCTGGTTGGGCACCTGCCCGCCATAGATCACGTTCCGCGAACTCTCGTTCCCCTCGTACTGCACCGGATAGAACAGCAGGCTGTCGCGCTCCTCGACGATCGGAAGCACCGCCTTGCGGCTGGCGCTCGACCAGCAACCGAACAGCGCCACAGCCCCGTCATCGAGGAGGGTGGCGGCCCGCTTGGGGAACAGGTCGGTCCGCGACCGGGGGTCGGGGGCGCGGGGGTCGATCGAGAATCCGAGGATTCCGCCGGCGGCGTTGAAGCGCTCCACGGCGTCGAGCTCGACGTCGCGCAGCGACGTCGAGCCGATCGCCAGCGGGCCGGTCTGCGAATGGAGCAGCCCGATCCGCACCGTCGGTGCTCGCGGCGGGATGCCGAGGGAACAGCCGACAAACAGCGACGGCGCGAGCAGGCGCGAGGCGGCCAACGTGGCGGCCGCGCCGGATCGGAGCGCTCCGCGGCGGGAGAGCCCAGCACTAGGGCGGGGGGAGAGGGTGTCGGGGGGGACCGGCATGTCAGTCCTCGAGCATCCGCTGGTAGAGCAATTCAAACGCCTCAGGCGAGACACTCACCTCGCCGCGGAAGGGCTGATTCATGTCGACGATGAGGTACATCATCAAGCCCAGATAGGCGGCGAGGATCCCGCCGAGGACGAGCTGGGTGAGGAAGCGGGTGTCGAACATCCAGCAGAGGAGGATGTTGAAAAACGCCCCCACGAACATCACGATCCACATCGCCCGCGGCAACCCAGCCCGCACGGAATGGAGCCGGAGCCGGCGGCATTCGAGGAAGTGATTGATCTGCCGCAGCGCCTCGGCGTGGAGGATCTCCTCGCCGGGCGTCTTGGGCTCGAAGTCGAGAAGCCGGTCGAAGAGGGCCTCGGCATGGATCGTCCCCTCCTCCGGGATGATTCCCTGCTGCTGCAACGGCCAGGCATATTTGATGACGTAGCGCGTGTAATCGCGGATCAGCCAGCGGAGATCCTGGCCGTGGGGCTCGGGATATCGTGACATGTCCTCATAGAGGGCCGACAGGGCGGCGGCCTCGCGGGTGACGTTCTGCTCGGCCGACTCGACGTTCTGGTAAGCCGTGACGGCGATCAGACCGAGGAGGAGGCCGTAAAACACGCAGAAGCAGGAGAGGATGTAGCCGATGAGGTCGTTGAGCCCCGGCGCCCGGCGGACGAACATCCGCAGGATCGGCCGCACGACCACCGCCCCGGCCCAATAGAAGCCGACGAACGCCCCCACCATGAGCAGCGCCGCCCGGGCCGTGGGGATGTCGTAGAACCAGG
>JBIIQL010000152.1:0-7455 GCA_044342095.1 Pirellulales bacterium | reverse complement strand
ATGGCGCCGTCTACCTGGGCTATCCATGGTCGATCACGGGGGCGACTGGCTGGAACCACAGCCTGACCACCGGCTCCGGTTTTAATGCTGGTTCGACGCCGTTTCCGCCGTCTCCCTCAGCCGGTTTCGGCAACTTCGACGCCATCAATACCGCACAGGTCTCCGGCAACCGCTACCTGCGCCTGGCCTCGGACGAGGGCGACCTCAGCGGCCCGTACGGCTACGGTGCCGTGGCTCAATACCTCGGCCAGATGGAGGCGGGCAAGACCTACACGCTCACAGCCGATGTCTTTGCCGGCAACGGCACGGCCGGCTTCGAGGTGGTCGCGACCCTGGGGAGCAGACTCGGCGGCGGGACAACCTATAAACAGGCCACGAGCGACACGCTCGTGAATGGTGCGTCGTACTACGACGGCTCGATCGAGCAGGTGACCTCGGAGGGTGAGTTCCGAGCCGATGGCTCGGTCGTCTCCTACACCGCCACGGCGGACGACGCGGGCAAGGACCTGTGGATCACGTATGCCACAACGCAGCCGGGCTCTGGCCTCCGCCGCCGCGGCGGCATCGACAACGTCCGCCTCGTGGTCACCGATTCCACGCCCCCGCCCCCGCCCACGCCCTCGGGCAGCCTGTCGTTCGACCTCGCCACGCTCGGCGCCACTCCCCAGACGGCCACGCTCCGGCTCAGCGACGACGGCAGCCGGTTGATCGTCGTCAGCGGCGCAACCGAGGTCGCGACCGTTGCCTACAGCAATGCGAACATCACTGTCGCGCTTGCCGCCCGGGCCGGCGACACGCTGATCCTCGACCTCCGGTCGGCCACCAGCCCGCCGAAGGCCTCCATCACGATCTCGGGCGCCGCTTCGGGCCTGTCGCTTGTCGTTCTTGGGCGGAGCATCAGCCCGGTCCTCGCGGCCACGACCCCGACCGCCGGGACGCTCGCCATCAACGCCGACACATCGATCACCTACGGCGGCGTCTCGGCCCTGACGGCCGTGAGCGTCGCCGCTGAGAGCGACACCGTCGGCAGCGTCGTCCTCCACAGAGGCGGCGGCCTCGTCGCCGCGGGCGACAGCTTCACGGCGCTCAACGGTCGGCTCACCGCGGCCACGGCCGCTTCGTCGCTCGTCACCGTTGCCGGCCTCTCCTTCACCCTGCCCGCCTCGGGCGTGGCCCCAGCCGTCGGCTACGACATCAGCCAAGCCGCGTTCCTGATCTCGGGGAGCGCCGTCTTGGCCCTCGGCGGGAGCAGGGTTCCTGTCACGCTCGGCTCCCGCGGGCTCGTAATCGCCAGCGGCGCTCTCACCGCCATCGACATGACCTTCAACGGCACGCTCGCCGGTGGCGGCCTCGTCGTGGGCGGGGCCACGCTCACCCTGGCCGGCCTGCGGGTCGCCCAGAACGTCGTCAACTCCACGTTCACCGTGACCGGCGCCACGCAGGCAACGGGCATCGCGGGGATTCTCGAGCCGCTCACCGTGCGGCTCGGCTCCGCCGCCTCGGCCACGAACCCCGCCACCACCGGCCTCGTGGTGACCAACGGCGCGATCGCGTCGTTCGACATGGCGGTCACATCCACGATCAAGCTCGACGGCCTGTCGCTCGCCCCCACCGCGGTCGCCGCCACGCTCGACGCGGCCACCGGCACAATCCTTCTCACCGGCACGGCCACGGCCTCAGGGATCACCGGCGCCGGTTCACTCGCCGTGAAGCTGGGGAGTGTCGCCGCGGCCGCAGTGGGCGGCACGCCCACGCTTCCGGCTACCACGGGCCTCGTGATCGCGGCCGGCCGGATCGAGTCGTGCGACATGGCCGTGATCGAAGGCACGTTCGTGATCGACGGGCTTTCTTTCAGCACCCGCGGCCTGAAGATCGCCCGCACGGCCGGCGGTGCCTACCGGATGACGGGACTTGCCGCCTTCACGCCGACGAGCGAGAGCGAGATCCAGGCCGCGCTGCCGGAGACGGGCGGCCTCTCGTTTGTTGGCGTCGGCGGCCTGACGCCGAGCGTCTCCGCGATCACTGCCTTCACGATGACCGTCAGCCAGGCGTTTTCCGTGGGTGGCCTCGCCTTCGCGCCGCTCGTTTCGGGAAGCGTGGACGGCCTGACGATCCGCGAAAACCTCGCCACGAAGTCGTTCACGATCACCGGCTCCGCGGCCGTCACGGCCACGCGGCTCGCCGCCACCGAGATCGTCCTCGGCGGCAACCAGACCGCCGGCCTGGTCATCAAGGATCAGGCGATCACGTCCTTCGTGATGCAGGTGGCATCGACGTTCACGGCAGCCGCGCACGCCTTCACGGCCGGCAGCGGCATGACGCTCTCGCGGTCGTCGGGCACCGGCACCAGTTCGCAATTCGTGGCCACCGGCACCGCCACGCTCACGAGCCAGGACCGCAACTGGGCCGTGACTCTCTCCGGGACGGCCGGATCGCGGCTCCTCGTCGCTGGCGGCGCCGTGACCGAACTGGGCATGGCGGTCGCCCCAGGCACCGTGACGACCAACTCGCAGCAGTTCAACGCCAACGTCGGCAGCCTGGCCTACACGGTCGTGGCCGCCACCGGGGTCGGCCGGCTCACCGGCACCGCGCAGTTGACCGTCCTCAAGCTGCCGCTGGCGGTGACGATCGGCGCGACCCCTTCGGCGGGCTGGACGTACACCGACGGCGTGGCCGACTCGACGGTCATGAAGACCGCCGCTGATTTCGCCATCGGCGGGATCTCCTTCGGCAACAGCGACCTCACGATTCAAGGCTTCACCGCCCCGGGGTTCCCCGCCACCGGCCTGTGGCGGGTGACTGGAGCGGCGAAGTTTGGCATGGGGCTGTTCGACGCGGGCGTGAGCATCACCCTCGGCAGCGACGACGATCCCTCCAGCGGTTGGCTGGCGACCCGGACGAGCCTTTCGCAGCTCGATTTCCGGATCGATGCCGGATTCGACTTCCAAGTGATCAAGTTCACGACCACTCCGGGCGTGGGGCTCCGGGTCCGCTACACCGAGACGCTCGCCGTCGGCTCGGAGCCGGCCCACAAGACGTTCACGCTCACCGGCGGTGCGTCGGCGGCGATCGTCATGCCGGGCTTGAGCCCGATGGCCCTCTCATGCACCTTCGGCGGCATCGACCCGAAGACCGGCAAGGCGGTGCCGGGGCTCGTGATCCAGGATGGAAAGCTCCTCTACCTCGACGTGTTGGCCTCCTTCAACGCCAACTTCGGCGGAGTGCAGATCCTCGCCCGCGACATCCACTTCGTCTACGACCGGGCGGCGAAGCGATTCGCCTTCTCCGGGCAGGCCGCAGCCATCATCAAGGGCACCGAGCCGAACCTCGCGGTCACGGAGTACTACCGCCAGTGCCTCGGCCTCCCCAACGTGGCCCCCGGCGTCGCCATCTACGGCGGTGTGCTGCTCGAGTTCGGCCAGAAGGGCCTGCCGGGCATCGAGGTCATCGCCGGCCGGCTCGAGCGGCTCGACGTGGCGGTGTCGGGCTCGCTCGGCGTCAAGAAGGTCACGTTCTCGCTCGAGAACATGCGGATCACCTACGTCGCCAGCACGCAGACGTTCAACCTCTCGGGGGCCGCCGGCGTCGAGTTCGCCAACCGGTTCGCGCTCAAGGTCACGTTCGGCTACCAGACGTCGCCCGGCGTCTACGCTCCGGGCCTCACGATCGTGAACGGAACGCTCGAACTGCTCGACATGACGGTCGACTCGTCGCTCAAGTTCGGTGCGGTCGAGCTGGGGACCCAAGGCCTGCGATTCTGCTACGTCCGCGATTTCAAGCCCTCTGTGGCGGGGGAACAGTCACGGTTCACGATGACCGGCACGATTTTCGCGACCCTCCTCGAGACCCAGAAGGTCTCCCTCCAGTTCGGCAGCGACGACGGCCAGGTGGCCGGGATCGTGGTCGAGGAGGGGAAGCTCACCTACGTCGACGCCCAGATCATCAGCGGTATGGAGATCGGCGGCTTCAAGCTGCCGCTCGAGGCCCGGCTCGGCGTCGTCTACTACGTCGAGTCAAAGCAGGTCGTGATCTACGGATCGGCGATGGTCGAGATGGCGCCGCTGTTCACGATGCACACCCGGATGGGCGGCGGCAGCCGCGAGGAGGCGATCCGCACCAAGGACAATCCCAACGCCCCCGGATTCGTCATCGTGAACGGGAAGCTCACCAAGTTCGAGTTCGAGGTCACGGACGTCCGCGGTGGCCCGTTCCAAAGCGGCACGATGTATGCGAAATGGTTTCCAGCCACCGCCGTCGCTGCCGCCCGGTTCGAATTGTCCGGAAGCGCGACGATTAATGCCGGCATCGGCCCGGGAACCGCTTCGATCGGCACGAGAGCCAACCCCGGCATGATCATCGAGGGGAAGACCCTCAAAAAACTCGATTTCGAGGGCAGCTTCAGCGATACGCTGCCGATCATCGATCTCAGTGCCAATTTCAGGGGCCTCTACGATCCGGCCTCGGGCTTCTTCCGGTTGACCGGCACCGCGGGCTTGGCGATCGAGTCGATCGCCATTCCCCAAAAATGGTGGGCGATCACGATCAAGAAAGAAACGCCGCGGGTCAACGTCGGCCAGGTCAGCCTCGTCCTCAACGTCAACATCAACAACCCGCGGACCGACGCCAGCTACTTCACCGCCGGCGTGTCTTTGTTTGGCCTGCCGAAGGTGAGCGCGACGGTGAGATTCGGCACGCCGAAGATCGAGCTCGATTTCAGCCCGTGGGGCGACGCGCTCGGCGACGCCATTAAAAAGGCCGCCGCAGCAGTCGCCACCGCTTTCAAGAACCTCGGATCGAAGATCAAGAAGCTCTTCAAGGGTGAGATCGAGGGAGCGACGATCTACTTCGACCCGACCGGCGGCAGCATCGCCAATGGCGTGGTGAACTTCGTGCCCGCCGACTACCTCCATGCCACGACGGCCGCCAACGGCGGTGCGGCGATCGAGGTGCCCGAGGGTGGGGCCGGCGGGCGGCTCATCATGTTCGGCGGCAGGGACAACTCGACCACGCTGCAAAACAAGATGGTGATGATCGCCCCGGGCGATTCCGAGGTGGTCAGCCCCTTCACGACCGTGCTTGTGAATCTGCTCGACAATCATGGCGTCGACGTGGCCACGGGCAGCGCGGAGATCCGCGAAGTGTTTGGCCTCGATTCCCCATTCAACCTCCTGACCGATTCCTACCTGCTCAATACCCTCGACGGGAGCGAGCCGGCCGCCCGGGGCTTCCGCGGCGACGTGAAGATCGCCTCCCTCACCGGCCTCGTGGGAGGCAGCCTCGCCGGCTTGCCCAATGCCCAGGGCGCATTCCCCACGCAGGAGACCCTCGGTCTCTTCTTCTGCTCGGCCCTCGCCGATGCGGTCCACACCGCGGCCCAGACCGACCAGCAGCTCGATCTCGCCAACAAGGCCACGGTGCTCGCGCTGATCCACGCCACGGCATCGCGGGCCGGGATCGACCTGACTGATTCGACCGTGGCCGCCAACGTGGATGCCGCAGCCGACGTCGCGGCCGGCGTGATGAGCAGGATCGATGCGGTGATCCCCGAGGGCTCGGCTGCCTACATGACCGCGATCGTCAAGGTGCAGAAGCTCGCCACGGGAGCGATCCCGGAGCAGTTTGCGGCCGTCAACGCCGGCACGACGACGAGTGCCGCCGTGGCAGCGGCCTATAGCGGCTCCGCTCTCGACACGCTGATCGCCGCCCAGGTCGTCGGCAACCTTTCCGCCCCGCGGATCTCCATCAGTGACCCGATCGTATCGATCGCCCCCGACGGTTCGCAGTGGATGGATTTCGACGTGTCGGTCGCTGGGCAGTCGTCGTCGCTGTTGCCGATGGAGTTCAGCTACGCAACGGGGGACGCCACGGCCACGGCGGCCGACGGCGATTACACGCCCACGTCGGGCACGCTCGTGTGGGAGCCGGGTGACACCTCCACAAAGCGGATCAGCGTGCACGTGTTTTCAGGGAATACCCCGACCCCGAGCCAACTTTTCATTCTCGATGGAACGGCGACGAACGCCATCGTCGAAGACATCGGCTTCGGCCAGATCGACCTTGCACCCCTGACGACCAGCGCTGGCCTGGCCGTGCGGACCGAATCGGGCATTCCCCGAAATTTCACGGTGCTCGAAGCGACGATTCTGTCCGCCGTCGCCGGCGACGTGCCGGCCACGGGGAGCGTGACGTTCTACGACGGAGACGCCGCTCTCGGCACGGTCGATCTCGATCTCGACGGCAAGGCCGTGTGGCAGAGCGATCTCTTCCTGGCCGGTAGCCACACGTTCCGGGCCGTCTACAGCGGCGGCACCTCCCAGGGCTACACGTTCGCCACGAGCATCTCCGCCGAACAGGTGGTCACGGTGGGGACAACTCAGACACTTTCGGTCGATCCGATCGCCAATCGCGTCTGGGGGGTCGACGACACCACGGTGCAGGTGATGGCCGGTGCCTCGTCCGGCATGCCGGTGTCGTACGGCATCACCGGCCCGGCCACGATCGATGAGGAGGGCCTCGTCACGATCACAGGCCTCGGCCACGTCGTGGTCATGGTGACCCAATCGGGCGACGAGTACACGACGGCCGCCACGCCGGTCGTCGTTTCTTTCGACGTCGCCCGCCCGACGATCACCGTGCGGATCGACAGCCAGACGGCGAACTACGGCGACGACCTCTCTGCGCTCGGCCTGACCTACACGTTGAACGGCTTCCTCGGCGATGATTCCTCGGCGTCACTCGCCGGCCTGCCGGTCGTGGCCATTGCCCCCGGTGCGGTCCACCCCGGCACCTACGCCATCGGCGCCACCCCGGCCGTGGACAGCAAGTACGACTTCCAGGTCGAGGCGGGCACGCTGACGATCCACAAGGCGCTCCTCACGGTGACGATTGAGGACAAAACCGTTGGCTACGGCGCGAGCCTGCCGACGCTGACCTCCACGATCGCGGGCTTCGTCAACGGCGACACCGCGTCCGTGCTCGACGCCTTGCCGCAACTCGCCACGACGGCCGCCGGCAGCAACGTCGGCCGCTACGACATCACGGCGGCGGATATCGAGGACGACGACTACGAGATCGTGATCGTCGCCGGCACGCTCACGATCACCCCCGCGTCTCTCACCGTCACGGTCGACGACAAGGCGATCACCTACGGCGACGCCCTGCCGACGTTCACCGTTCGCTACTCGGGCTTCGTCAACGGCGACACGGCGGACAGTCTCGACACGGCGGCGAACGTCGCCGTCACCGCGGCCACCTTCCACGCTGGTAGCTACGAGCTGACGGCAGCGGATGCCTACGATCCCAACTATGAGATTTCGTTCGTGCCGGGGACGCTGACCATCGCGAAGGCTCCGCTCACGATCACGGCCGCCAGCCTGTCGCAGGTGGCCGGCCGCGCCCAGCCGGCACTCACGGCGCTCTACGCCGGACTTGTTAACGGCGAGACCGCGGCGGTGC
>JBIIQL010000151.1:0-7458 GCA_044342095.1 Pirellulales bacterium | reverse complement strand
CTGATCGAGGAAGGCCTCGCACTTCTGCAGCCACCCCGGCGGCAGGTCGGCCGTGGCCCCACCGACCGTGAGGTAGCTGTACGTCAACCGGGCGCCGCACGCCTCCTCGAACAGGTCGAGGATCTTCTCCCGCTCCCGGAACGCATAGAGAAACGGGCTGAACGTTCCCAGGTCGAGGCCGTACGCCCCCATCCCGACGAGGTGGCTGGCGACGCGGTTGAGTTCGGCGATCAGCACACGGAGGTGACGGGCCTTTTCTCCCACCTCGTAACGCATCAGTTTCTCGACGGTCAGGGCCCAGCCGAGGTTCATGTTCATCGCCGCCAGGTAATCAAGCCTGTCGGTGTACGGAATCCACTGCCGGGGCGAGACGTTCTCGCCGATCTTCTCGGCACAGCGATGGAGGTAGCCGATGTGGGGTTCGGTCTCCGACACGATCTCGCCGTCGGTCCGCAGCACGAGCCTGAGCACGCCATGGGTGCTCGGGTGCTGTGGCCCCATGTTGACGAGCATCTCGTCGGTGCGGACGTCGAACTCGATGATCCGCGGATCGTCGTCGATGAGATTTGACATGGGGGTTGGCTGCGGAAGGGGCAGGAGGAGAAGAGGTTTACGAACACAGCCCGCGGCGAGACGGGAAGGAATCAGCGGCCACGGATGCCGTGGTAATCCAGGGGCATCTCGTAATCCTTGCGGAGCGGATACCCGACCCAATCCTCGGGGCAGAGGATTCGACGCAGGTCGGGATGACCCGTGAACACCACACCGGAAAGATCGTAGACCTCCCGTTCGTGCCAGTCGGCGGTGCGCCACACCCCTGTCACGCTGGGCAACTCCGGAAGATGACCGGCCACATCGCCACTCCACCGGGGCAACTTGACCTTGAGGACGAGGCTCGCGCGGGCCGGCGTACTCCAGAGGTGGTAGACCATCTCGAGATGGGGTTGCCAAGTCACCTTCGCGGCCTTCTTGGGATCCGGCTCGAACCAATCGACGGCCGTGATGCACTGGAGCGCGTCGAAGCGAGGCTGGCCAGCGGTTTTCAGCCATCGGCAGGCGTCAGCGATTTTGGCCGGCGCGATCTCGATCCAGGGGTCGATCGCCTCGAGTTGGCTTCCGACCACGGCGCCAGGACAAGCAGCCTCGATCGATTCAAGAAAACCAGGGCCTCTCATCGACACAACTCCTCTCGTTCGGTCCGCGGTCCATCGGCCGGGGACGATGCCTATCGGCCACCTGCCAACCGTCACCGTCCAGTCGCGGCCCCGCGTTCGTTCGAAGTCGCCCGCACCCAATCGAGATCGCCACGGTTCCAGACATAGGCGAAGCCGACCAGCAGCACGGCGAAGAACGTCACCATGTCGGCGACGGCCAACCGTGCCAAGAGCCCACCGGCTCGGGAGACATCCTGCTCGGCCGACGCCTTCCCTCGCGCGACCGCAGGCTCCGCCTGGGCAGAACCCGCCGCCCGATCGGCCGTGGCCGATGTCGGAATGACCGCCGCCGAAAAGTCGGGAACGACGGGGTGCTCGAGCCCCAACTCGCGAAGCACCCCGGCGCCGGCGGGCGTCAACGTCACGCCGTCAGCCTGGACCGTTTGCAGCGCCGGATCAGCCAATTGCGTGGCCTTGCCGAAGACGGTCGCCCAGGGAAAGAACAACGCCACTTCGACGTCAAAAATGATGAACAGCAGCGCCACGACATAAAAACGGAGATCGAACTGCACGAAACTGGACCCGATCGCCGGTTCGCCGCACTCGTAGACCTCGAGTTTCTCGGCGTTGGGCATTCTGGGGCGCACGAGCCACCCAACGAGCAGGTTGACCGCCAAAAAGGCGCCACCGATCGCCACGAAGAGCGCCACGAAGCCGGCAAGAATCGTTGGGTCGAGAAAGGATGGCATGGGAGGTGACTCGCGGCGAAGCTTCGACGGATGGCAATCCGAGAGGAAAGCCGGAACGGGAACCAAAATGAGCAGGAACGAAACAGAGCTTTGCACCGGGCCTCACGAGACTCTGCCTCCGGGAGCGACCGGTGCCCCCTGCTTCCCTCGTGACGAATCCAGGACGGCTGCGGCAACCGGATTTCCCCCCAAAGGTGAGGGGCGACAAGGCACCCAGCCGTCATCGGCCCGTGCTGGCAAGCTTACTGATTGGGCCCCCCATGGACCGGATCAACAATCACCTTCGAAGCTGCCACTGCCGTGGGATTGAGGGTCGACCGCCCCCAAGCCACATCGACGGGAAGGCGAGCGAAGTCGACGATCGTTCCGTCGCGGCTGTAGCAACTGAGGTCGAGCGTCGACCCCATGAAGATGCAATCGACCGGGCATGGCTCGACACACAGAGCACAGAACATGCACTTCGAGTAGTCGATGGTGAATCCACTGACCTGAAATCCCTTGCCTCCGGTGACCCTCTCCTTGCCAATGTAGATGCAGTCGACGGGACACGCCTTCGCGCACTGGTCGCAAGCGATACAGGTCGTGAGATCGTAGCGATGGAACCCCCGATACCGGGCCGCAACCGGGGCGGGGAGTTCCGGGTATTCGAAGTGCTCGGTGAAGGTCCGACGCTTTTGATCATAGGTGCTGCCAAACACCCGGAGCGTGACGAGCATGCCTTGCACCACCGTGGCGACGGCCGTGTAGACGTTGCGAAACCACTCGGTCATGAGAGACCCGTCGATGGGGGGGGTGACGGCGGCGTGCCGCCTGAGGACTGAACTGGGGGAGGCACCTGTCGACCGGACTCCTTCGAGGACCCCGACCAGATGGCACGGGTCCGCCTCGGTCGATGGTGTTTCCACGAGGATCGCTGGTCGTGGTGAGTATAGGAGGGCCGGTGATCCTCACAAGCCGCGACCGCCACCACCCCCGCTTCCGCCGCAAAAGCCCCTGCCAGGCCGCCGGCCGACGGGAGAAGGGGGAGAAGTCAGGCCATCGAGCCCCCCGAGCGACAGCGGAACAGGGCCCCTGGGGCCTTTGACGCGAACCCGCGAGCGTCCCAACTGTCCGATGGCTTTTGCCGGCCGGCGATCCGTTGGCCGAATTGGCGGACCGGGGCGAAGAGGCGAACCGAGCCGGTGAAAGACGTCGGGCAACTTGACGAATTGGCGGAAACAATTACAAATACTTGGTTTGGATCGAGAGATTAACCCCCGTCTGGTCGAGCCAGCGGGATTGGCGCTCGTTCGCTGCGTCGCGGCCGGCAACGGCTCGCTCCTCGCCAGGAACGACATCCGCCTCCACAGCGTTGAGGAAGTCCCCCATGCTTGTCCTGTCGCGGAAGAAGGACGAAAGCATCGTCATCAACAACGACATCACGATCGTGGTGGTGGAGATCCGTGGGGACAAGGTCCGTCTCGGGGTCGAAGCCCCCAGAGAGGTGCCTGTCCATCGACAGGAAGTCTTCGAGGCGATCGCCCGTGGGGATGATGTTCTCCTCCCTGAGACCGACTCGCCGCCGCTCGCCCGCCCGGAGCCTGTGGAGCGACTCTCGCAGTCACAAGGAGCCTCCGCCGCCTCCCCCGAAGACCACGGACCTGCCCCACTCCCCTGACCGTCGACCGTTCGTCCACCTCGCTGGGCACCGGGGCGGCCAGGTTGCTGAGGCGATTTCATTCACCGTTGCTATGCTCTTCGAGAACTGGTATTCCGTCCGCGCCGCATTGCCCGGCCCCATCGTCTAGAGGCCTAGGACACGGGCCTTTCAAGCCTGCAACCGGGGTTCGAATCCCCGTGGGGTCATTTTGCGGCGCGGGCGGGAACCAGGAGCAACGGAGTTGGCGGCCCTGGATCGGTCGACGTCTCGACTGACGCCCGGAGCGGACTTCGACCAAGCGGCCTCGACGCCGGGGCGGATCGCCTCCGCTGCTTCGATCACCCGTGCCCCAACTCCGGGTGCTTTCCTTTTTTTCGTCGCCCCACTTGGCCCCCCGGAGATCATGGCCGCGACCATCGTCGTGAGCCACAACCATGGCAGGCATCTACGACGCGGTTCTTCTGGTCTCGTTCGGCGGCCCCGATGGCCCCGATGATGTGATGCCATTTCTGGAGAATGTGCTCCGCGGCCGAAACGTCCCGCGCGAGCGCATGCTCGAGGTGGCGGAACACTACCACCATTTCGGCGGACGCAGTCCGATCAACGGACAAAACCTCGCCCTCCTCGAGGCTCTCCGGAAGGAACTCGCCGAACGTGGCCCCGATCTCCCCGTGTATTGGGGCAACCGGAACTGGCACCCGCTCCTCACCGACACGCTCCGCGAGATGGCCGACGCCGGGATTCGACGTGTGGCGGCGTTCGTCACCAGTGCCTACAGCAGCTATTCCGGCTGCCGCCAATACCGGGAAAACATCGCCGCCGCGTTGGCCCCACTGGGAGACCGTGCCCCGCAGGTCGACAAACTCCGGGTGTTCTTCAATCACCCGGGATTCGTCGGGCCGATGGCCACCAACCTCGCCCGGAGTTTGTCGGAGTTTCCTGCCGACAAGCGTGCCACGACGCCGGTGTTGTTCACGGCGCACAGCATCCCTGTCTCGATGGCCGACTCCTGTCGTTATGTGCTCCAACTCCGCGAAGCGAGCCGGCTCGTGGCGGCCGAAGCTGGCGTGCCGCAATGGGAACTCGTCTTCCAGAGCCGTAGTGGTCCCCCCACGCAGCCGTGGCTCGAGCCGGATGTGTGCGACCGCATCCGCGAACTCCATGCAGCGGGGCACGACAGGGTGGTGGTGGCGCCGATCGGCTTCATCTCCGACCACATGGAGGTCCTCTACGACCTTGACACGGAGGCCTCCGACCTGTGCCGGAGCCTCGGGATGCAGTTCGCGCGGGTGGCGACGGTCGGCACGGCCCCCACGTTCGTGGCGATGATCCGCGACCTCGTCGCCGAACGGCACGAAGCCTCTCCCGACCGACTCGCCATCGGCGGCATGCCGGCGAGCCACGACGTCTGTCCGCTCGACTGCTGCCCGGCCCCCCAGCGCCCGAGCCCTCCCGCCGGCCCCGGTGGCCCGGGTGGACGCCCCGGCCCCGCGCCCACGGGGCAGCCCCGATGACCCGCGGCCCCCAGCCGGGCGGCATCACGGCCGATCCGCCGAGAGGGCGCGAGTGCGTAGCGCTCGTCCACGGATTCCTCGCCAACAGCATGATGCTCGCGGTGCTCGCACACAGACTCCGCCGCCACGGTTACCGGACCGAGCCGTGGGGTTACCGGAACATGTGCTGTTCCCTGCTCGTTCACGCCGATCGCTTCGCAGACGTCCTGCGCACGCACGATGCCGACCCGGCCATCGACACGCTCCACCTCGTGACCCACAGCATGGGGTGCATCATCGCCAGGGCGGCCCTCGCCCGCTTCCGGCCCACGAAGCTCGGTCGCTTCGTGATGCTGGCTCCCCCCAACCGAGGATCCTTCGTGGCTACGGCGGCTGCCGGGACCTTCGGCAGGTTTTTTCGGCCGGTGGTGGAACTCTCGACCGCCGAGGACAGCCTCGTGAACTCCCTCCCCATGCCTCAGGGAGTGGATCTCGGGGTGATTACCGCCGGCCGCGATGCGATCATCGCCCCGGAAAGCACGCGGCCCGACATTCCCCATGACCACGCCACGGTCCACTGCCTCCACTCGAGCCTGCTGTTCCGTCGGGACGCCGCCGAACTCGTGGCCGCATTCCTCCGGGACCGTCGATTTCCCGAGGCCTCGATGCCGCCAGGGATCGGGCACTGAAAGGATGTTTGAGACGATGGACGCGAGCCTCCGCCCGCTCGGCCGCAGCGGGCTCCACATCCCCTCCTTCGGCCTCGGCTGCTGGCCGATCGCCGGGATGACGCGCGAGGGAATCACCCGCGAAACCGCCGTCGCCACGGTGGCCGCAGCCCTCGACGCAGGCATCCACCACCTCGACACGGCGTACTGCTACGGCGCGGACGGGGAGAGCGAGAAGGCGATCGCCGAAGCGATCCGCGGCAAAAAGCGTTCCGAGTTGTTCCTGGCCAGTAAGTGCGGGATCCATTGGGAACCGGGACGGATCCAATCCGTCGATGGACGTCCGGAAAGGCTCCGGCAGGAAGTCGAGGAAAGCCTCCGCAGGCTCGACACCGACCATCTCGATCTCCTCTATCTGCACGCCCCGGATCCGCGAGTGCGTCTCGAGGACTCGATGGCCGAACTCGCGCGTCTCAAGGCCGAGGGGCTCGCCCGAGCCATCGGCGTGTCGAATGTCTCGCTCGACCAACTCCGCATCGCGGCGGAGGCGTGCCCGCTCTCCGCCTGCCAACTTCCCTACAACATGCTGCAACGCGACATTGAACGGGACATCGTGCCTTGGTGCCGCGACGAGGGGGTGGCAATCGTGGCCTACTGGCCGCTCATGAAGGGCCTGCTGGCAGGCGACATGCCCCGCGACCGCACCTTCCCCACGA
The DNA here is from genome assembly GCA_044342095.1 of Pirellulales bacterium. GTDB lineage: Bacteria > Planctomycetota > Planctomycetia > Pirellulales > UBA1268 > QWOP01. The sequence goes on along the minus strand of JBIIQL010000151.1, from coordinate 1,039 downwards.
GCGACAGCCGGCACAAATACCCGATGTTCACCGGGGCTGAGTTCCAGCGAAATCTCGATTTTGTCGAGGTCGTGCGTGGAGAGGCACAGCGGCTCACCAGGCCACTCACCGATCTCGTGCTCGCCTGGACCGCCCAACAACCGGGAATCACGAGCGTGCTCTTCGGAGCGACCTCCCCAGACCAGGCGCGCCTCAACGCAGCGGCGCGGAGTTGCGAGCTCGACGATCAAGCCAAGCTGGCGATCGTCGCAGGGATTGCCGCCCGCGGCCCTGTGGCTGGCAGGCGCCCCGTCTGAGCCAACGCTCCCCGCCCTCCTTTCGGCATGGGCGAAGCGCCGTTACCGACCACGCTCGCCCCGACTCAGGCCGCTCCGACAGACGGCTGCAGGGCCGCCACGCTTCGATACGACTGCTGCACCTTGAGGCAGGTCTGGCGAAACGACTCTGGCCGGCTGACCCCGGGGAGTCGGAACGTCTCTACGGCCCCCTTGCGGAACACCAAATCGCCTGCGGCATACCACTCTTGGCCGGGCTCAACGACGAGTTCGATTGAATCGAACTTGTCGAAATCGACGAACTGTTGAATCCGGGGGCTGACACCGCGTTCCACGATCACCCGGCGATTCGTGAGGCGATACCGTTGAATGGCCCACGGCAGGCGGAGCGAAAGATAGAGCATCAAGCCGATTGGCGTGCACGCCAGGAGTGCCAATCGACCGAATGACACGGGCCCAAAGCCATCCTTGATTCGGAACACACGGCCAAGCATTTTCCCCAGCGATGTCGACGCTACCGAAGGCCACACCGTCATCACCGTCGTCTCCATGACGGACGGGGGCGAAACACCGGCGATTGACTGCATCGTCATGGAACGAACCTGTCTGAAAGGGGCTGCCATGGCACCATCGATCCGACTCCCCAGCGCATGCCTCTTGCGGGCTTGCATCCTAACGAACCAGCGGTGGGAGGGAAGTGCCTGAGCTGACGAATAGGCCCATCGCCGACATCGACGTCGACAACGAAGCGCATAAAAAAACCC
>JBIIQL010000150.1:0-7488 GCA_044342095.1 Pirellulales bacterium | reverse complement strand
GTTTCGGTGGCGCGGAGAAAAACCTCCCCGGCCTGTTCGCGCCGGCCGCAGCGGCCGCACAGCCGCCCCAGCCAGAGGAGCGTGTCGGCGTCGGCTTTTTCCACGTCGATAACGGCCAGCGACCGCTCGGCCGCCCCCTCGAGATCCCCCCCCCGCATCTCGGCTTCGATGCTCGTCCGCACCGCGCCCCCCAGCCCGGCCGGCGCGACGGTTGCCTGAAGGAGGCTGGCCTCGGCGAACCGGCCAGCCTTGGTGAGCGTTTCGATGAGGTCGCGCGTCAGCGGTGCATTTTCAGGGCCGAAGGCCCTAGCCTGCTTCAAGTGCTCGATCGCAGAGGAGAAGTCATTGCCGACAAGCGCGATCTCGCCGGCAAGGAGAGCAATCGCCTGCCAGGTGGATCTGTCGTTGGCGGCTTCGACGAGTCGCTGCGAGGCACTCCGCAGGAGCTCGGCTTCTTTTGCCGGCAACCGATAGGGGGCCGACGGAGTGACCACGGCGCCGTGTTCGCCGGCGCGGGCCTCGGCCACGAGCGCGGCCGCACGAGCCACCCGGCTCCGAGGCGTGTCGGGCCCATCGAGCTTCGCCACCTCTGCGGCCGCGGCGGTGGCCTCTGCGACAACAGCGGCCTCTTCCGCGGCGGCCGCGGCAGCTGAGGAAGGGGTCTCTCCCTCAGACGCCCAGGGCCCATCGAGACGCGCTTTCCTCACTGCCAGCAGGGCCAAGCCGAGCGGCGGACGGAAATCGTCCGGCATCACCTTCGCCCCACGTCGCCACAGCGAGACCGATTCCTCGAGCCACCCGGCTTCGAAGGCCATGCGGGCGAGCGCCTGAAAGACTTCGAGAGCGTCGGTGGCATCGGGACTCTTCTCGGCCAGCACGGCGATCTGTTCGAGCCATGCCCGGTCGTCTCCGACCGCAGCGCCACGCTCGACATCGGCAAGCGCCAGAAGCACGATCGGCTGGGCTCGCGTGGCCTCCGGCATCCGGGCAAAAGCCTCCCGCGCGCCGTCGATCCCATCGAGCTTTGAAAGCCACGTCAGCCGCCGCGCCTGGAGCTGATGAAGCTCGGCGTTCTCACTCAGAAAGGGATCGAGGATCGCGAGGGCACCGGTGATATCTCCACCAGCGGCGATGAGGTCGGCCCGAGGCAGGGCGAGCTGCCACCGTTCTTCCCAGGGCATGGCTTCAAGTTCCTTCAGGAGCGTCTCAGCCGCGCTCCAATCACGCTTCGCCGCGGGCTGCGTCCGCTCCACCGCCACGATCGTGGAGAGTGCGAAGAGGAGCGCTCGTTTGCGCTGAGACCTCGAGACACCGCCGCCCAGTCCCCCATCAGCGTCGTCTTCTTCGTCCGCCGCGGCTGATTCCTCGACCCGACGCTCGAGCATCCGGGCCGACTCGAGGGCGGCATCGGTCTGGCCGAGATCGAGTTGGGCGGCTGCAATCCCCGCCAGGATGAAGTTCGGGGTGGTTCCAGGCTTTACGTAACGCTGGAGCAGAGCCAGACGGAGGTCGTTGTCACCGAGCTGCTGGTGGCAGGTGGCGAGCATGATGTCGATCCGAAGCTTCGACGCCTCCGGCGCCGACGCCCGGCTCCGGCCGAGAAGGCTCTCCGCCCGATACCACTGATGCTGCTCGAAGAGCAGCCGCGCTTCGAGAAGCACCAGGGCGGGATGATCGGCAGCGCGTTGCGTCCGGGCGTCGTCGAGCGCCTGCTTGAAAGAGGCGAGCGAGTCGGGTGCGAGCTTCATGGCCGACACGAACGACAGAAACCGCGGTTCATCGGCATACTTCGAGAACCCCTCCGCGAGGAGCTCGAGGGTCTCGCTCTCCGTGCCATGCCGCTGGAAGTGCGACAGGGCGCCGAGAAAGATTCCCTTGTGGTCGGGAAACTGTGTCCGCGCTGTCAGGAAGGCGGCGGTGGCGGCGGCTGGACTGCCACCACTGGCCTTGATCTGGGCGTCGGCGAGGATCGCCGACGCATCCGTCGGATCGACCTCCGCCGCGCGAGCGGCCGCGGCACGGGCCGCCGGCACGTCGTTGGCCGCGGCCTTCATTCGGGAGTACGCCAGCAACACTTTGACACTGTCCGGATGGAGCTCGTGGGCCCGCTCGAGCACCACATCGGCCGCGGCCGGGGCGCGGAGCCGCTCGCGGAGGAGGTTGGCCATGAGGAGAAAGGCCTCGGCGTCCGCGGGAGGAGCGGGTCCGGCTTCTTGGGCTGTCCCGGACTCAACGAACGCTTGGTCTCCGAGATTGAAGCCGATGAGTCGGGCCAAGATCGGAGCGGCACGATCGACGTCACCGCTCTCCGCCCAGGCCTTCGCGAGGAGGAGATCGATGGCAGCGGGCTCATCCGCCGATGCCCCCCGCTCGATCGCCTCACGGACGATGAGGAGATGTTCGCGGGCTTCGATCGGCTTTCCGGTGGCGAGCTTGAGCTCGCCGAGCCGGCGTCGCAATTCGACGCTCTCAGGGTGCTGCCGCACCGCCACCTCGGCTGCGTCGAAGGCCGCAGCCAGCTCGTTGCCCCGCGCCTTGGACCGGGCGACACGGCGGAGGAGAAGGATGGCATATGCCTCGAGGGCATCGGGATCCGGACTCGGCCCGGCGGCGTCGAGGTAGGAGCGGTAGCGATCGATCGCCCCGTCGTCGTCCCCGTCGACGGCTGCCTGCTTGGCTGCCTCGAGCTTGACGGCCGCGGAGGCGGCGATTCGTGCCGACCAGCGACGGACAGCCACCGGCACGACGAGGGCGAGAGCGCCGAGGCACGCGATGAGGAGGATCGTGGGCAGGGAACGCTTCATGGGGAGAAAGCTCCTTCGTCGCCCCGGCCCGGGGCCGGGTTTGAACGCTCGGTACTCATGGGGCCACTCGCCCGCCGACATCGGCCAACATCTGCTCAAGGCGGTCGGCGAACGCCGCGCACGCATCGGCCGGCACGTCTCGGGCAACGCGATTTGCTGCGAGTCTGCCGATCGCCTCCCATTCGTGCCGACGGAGCCAAGCCCGTTCGAGCGCCGCGTCGAACTCGTGCTCCGTGGCCGCTCCGGCGATGAAGCCCTCCACGCCGTCGTCGACCAGTTCCCGCGCCCCTCCGGCAGCAGCCACGATCGGCACCCGACCGCACTGCATAGCCTCGACCTGCGCCAGCGCCAACCCCTCGGACCGTGACGGGAGGACGAGGGCATGATGATCCCGCCAGACGGCGGTCATGTCGGGAACATGCCCGTGGAAACGGACGTTCGAAAGGCGGAGGTATCGGGCCAGATCGCGGAGCCCCCGTTCCATCGGCCCCTCGCCGTAGAAATCGACGTCGAGCGCACGGCTGCGCCATCGGTCGTGAGCGAGCACGTTGAGGAGGACGTCCTGCCCCTTCTCCATCGGCCACATCCGCCCGACGCAGGCCAGACGGAGCCGACCATCACCGGATGCCGGCCAGGGGAGCGGCTCGGAGGCGTTCACGAGCGTGGGGTTGCGGACCACCTCGGCCCGGTCGATGGTTTGTCCGAGCTGTTGCTCGGTGATCCGCCGGTTGTGTTCCGAGACGAAGTAGACCCGCCTGGCTCCTTCGTAGGCGCGGCGATAGACACCGCGGAGCGTGTCGAAGGGCCACTCGGTCTCCGACGACTTCTGGCAGATGATCACGTAGGGCACCCGCGCCGCGCGACAGATATCGGGAAGGTTCACCGGGCAGATACCGTCGTAGGAGCCCCCCTGCGACACCACCGCGAAGTCAGCCCGACAGCAACGCAGCTTCAGCGACAACCAGAGGTTGCGCGCATGAAAGGCCGGGCCCGCGAAGCGCGGAAGGAACCGGTAGACCGCATCGGGGGCCGCCTCCTCGAGTCCGCCGACACGGAAACCGCCGAGGCTGATGCCTGCCCGCCGCAGGGCCTCCCACCGCGGGTGGAGCGGGCCCCAGGGCCAGGGACGGCTGCGGGCCGCGCGGACCTGGAAGCCCCGGCGTTCGAGCGCGAGCGCTGCGCCGCTCCACAGCTCCTCGCTCCCACCCCAGAGGAGCGGGCAAGAGGTGAGAAACACGATCCGACCTCGCGGCGAACCGTGGCGCTTTGAATGGGGAGGTGCCGGATCGCCCATGGTCATCACATGAACCGGGAAGCCGAAGAGAGCACGAAACTCGCTTCTTCAGCCCACCATATTCGCCCGCCGGTGTTCAACAGAATTGCACCGAAGGGCAGCGCGGCGCCGGTTTGGAGAGGGGACCGACCACTCGCGAAAGGGGAGCATCCGGGCGACTTCCGCCGTTCCTGGAGCCCGCTCGCCTCGGAACATGGCGCCGGGATGCGGGGCGTCACAACGCTGGTAGTCACTCCCCATCGAATCGGCTTCTGCCCAGGCGATCACGCCGCATCGGCGACGCGAGCGCTACCCCTTCGGCTTCAGCACCATCCATGACGAATCGGCATAGGTGGTGAGGGTCAATTGCTCGCGGGCGATGAACTCATCGACGGCCCGCTTCACCCCTGGCCAGTGCTTCTCCTGATAATAGTCGTGGCCGCACAGCGCTCCGCCGGGGGTGATGCGCGGGTACCAGACGGCGATGTCGTCCCTGACAGCCTGGTAGGAATGATTGGCGTCGATGTAGACGACGTCCGCCGCCGGGATTTCTGCCGCACGCTCCTGCGACGTGCCGAGATGGAACACGCAGCGGCCGCTTTTGAGCAACGGCCGGAGGCGCTGCTGGAGCGTGGGGAAAGAGCGGATGTCGATGCAGTGGAGCTGTTCGATGAAGGGAAAGGCGAGGAACAGCGCCGCCGATTCCCCATGGAGCGAGCCGCACTCGACCCAGACGCGGTGATGCTCGGCCCGCGCCTGGACGTCGAGGATCAGCGCGATCAGCCCATGGAGCTGCTTGACGCAGTACGGGTTCCAGTGGGGAAAGAAACGCACCGATGACGTCGGCAACGGCTTCTCGGCTGCGACCGGCGCCTGCGGCGGGGCCGGCTCGGGGGCCGGCCGGCGCCAATCGAGGAGTCGGCGAAGGACGGCGATTGCGGAGGTGGTCGGTCGAGGTGTCATCGTGGGAGACGGATGAGTTCAATCCGGCCCAGGAATCTCTCCGGCATCGGACAATCGTCTTTCTAGCAGGCGTTCGCTCGGCGACAAACCGGCCAGCGCACCCGCTTGGCGGTGATCGGGGTGGTAGTCGATCATTCCGATGCCGTCCCGTCGATCCCGTGCCACGTCGTTTCAAGCCGGCCGCGGGGCGACATTGCTCGACGGGAAGGAACGATCGGGCACTGGTCTGCCGAGGAAGCCACAGAGCTTCTCCCACCCCTCCCCCTCGCAGACCGCCATCTCGAGCCACTTGTCTGCTGGCTTGTCGGCGAAGAAATGCCTCACCCGCCGGTCAAACGCGTCATAAGCTTCCTCCCACGTCGCGTGCCGAGCGTAGAGGTTCATTTCGGCCATTCCGGCCGCGCCGTTGAAGCGCTCTCGGAACCCCGACCGCGCGAGATCGCCAGGCGACGAGATGCCGTGGAGCCGTTCGTAGTGCGCGGTGATCGACCGCACCCAGTCGGTCGTGCGGCGGGTCGTGTAGATGAAGCGTGCGTTGGGGAACGTCGTGTAAAGGTGCTCGAACCGCCACGAGACGACGATGTCGGAGAAGCCGTCGAAGAGGAAGAGATCGCTCTCGGAGAGCAGCGTCTCCGTATATCGATTGAGCCAGTGAACCGTCCGCAGGCCGAGGGCCTCGAGGGCCTCGTCGAGGGAGCTCGTGGCGGTCTTACTCAACCCGATGCAGAACACCTTGGGGGCAGCGTAGTCCGGGTAGATCGCGTCCGCACGACGGGCACAGATCTCTTCGATCCCCTCGACGATGTCGCCCGCCACGCCTCGGCTCCGCAGCTCCGCGACGATTCCCCCGGCCCCCTCATGGTCGCCGAGCGCCAGCCGCAACTGACCCTGGAGGATTGCCGCCCCCTGCTCCTCGTCGGCCTGCTGTTTCACCAACGCGGAAAGGCGTTCCAGGAGGACGATGCGGGGATGGTCGCTGGAGCAGAACTGGACGGCCTGGAAGGTTGTCTTCAGCTCCTGCACCGACCATGTGCCGCCGCCGGCGTCCTCCATGACGACCGACTCCACCAGCCCTCGTCCCTCCCGGATCCGACCGGATCTGGCCAACACCATCGCCCGAGTCACCCGGCACCAGCGATCGGACGGTGCGATCGCGGCGATCCTGTCGAGGAGCGCGAGCTTCCGGGCCGCCGGCCAATGGAACGCAAGCGTGCCGTAGAGTTGGATCAACGGCTTGGCGTCCCCGGGAGACTGCCCCGCTTCTGCCTCGTAAGCCGCCTCCGCCTCCTCGCGTCTCCCCAGCCGTGCCAGGGCCCTCGCCCGCGCGAGTCGCCAAAAGGGTGGCGATCGAGACGGAAACCGCGCCAGACATTCGTCGAAGCGATCGAGCGCGGTCTGCCATTGGCCCGACTGCATGGCCACCTGCGCGAGCCCGGCCAAACCGGCAGGCCGGTCGGGATGACGAGCCTGGAGATCGCGGTAGGCGTCCTCGGCCTCCGCCCATCGCCCCTGCCCGAGGAGGGCACGGGCGTGGGCGTCGAAGGCACTTCCTGCCGCCGGCGAATCCCCGCTGCGGCCCGTGGTCCCCGCGTCATGCGCCATGGTCATGCCTCGTTGGCGACAGGCCGGCTAAAAAATCCTCAGGGCATTCGAGCAAGCCGAGCGCGAGCAGTTGGCGGCTCGATTCGTAGCGCACCGTTGTCGGGCCCATGAAGGCACGAGCCTCGTCGCCGCGCCGGCCGGGCATCGATTCGGCGAGGTGACGACGGACACATCCCGGTCGGCGGTCGCCGATGGCGTCCATGGTCCACGCTGCCGGAGCCCCTGCCAGCTTGAAGTGCAGCAGGACTCCCGTCACGTCGGCAAGCTCGCAGGGCGTCGTCCGATGGCTGCTCGAAAGAAAACGGATCGACCGCCCCCCACGGATGATCGGCGTCTTCGTCAGATCGCACGTGGTCCCGGCGAGCCGCCGGATCCCGCCACTCATCTGCCGATACGGGCACTCCACCGCCCCGAACGGATGGTGCGTGGCGTCGAACAAGGGAAAGAGGGGGAGCGGATCGTCGCCGGGCCGACACTCAGGCCGGTGGTCCGCGGTCGGCCCGTGCATGTCGAGCATGAACGCCCGCAGCGCCTCCTGCCCCCGGCGCTCCATGGAATCGAGGAGCGGCCGCAGGCCATGGTCCTCGATCCCCGGAACCACGAGCAATTCGTCGACATCGACGTACAGGCACCAGTGCCCGGCGCCGTGGCGATCGACGAGCTCGTTGATCCAACGCATCCCCGACATCGCTGCGGCGTAGCTTTGGGAGGTCGGGAAGAGATGGACATCAGGCTGGGCGAGGAGATACTCGGGCCCGCCGTCGGTCGAACCGTTGTCGACCACGAAGAATCGATCGACCCCCAGCTTGCGGTAGGTCTCGAGAAACCAGGGAAGCCTCCAGCCTT